>CAVDHX010000025.1:0-23438 GCA_963609095.1 Sphaerochaetaceae bacterium
TAATATGCTTGCTTAAAAGCAAGTTTTTCTTAGTATAAATGGGGTGAGATGAATGCGAGAAAGTATAGGAAGTACGTTTTTATACAATATAATTATACTATTTGTAATTATTGTTATTGGTTTACTTTCAGCAACTATAAGTTATTATAAAGCATTTAAAGTTAATGAAAGACTACTATATTCTATAGATAAATTTGAAGGATATAATAAGTCATCAAAAAATGAAATGGAACAATATTTGTCATCTATTGGATATTCATATGAAGAAACTGGACAAAAAGAATGCGCTTCTAGTAAAAACGGTGGTACATTAGTTAAGTCTACGACGTCAAAATATTTATATTGTGTTTATTATCATAGTGATGATAGAGGATTAAAAGAAGAAAATATAACCAATGGTGACAAAGAACCAATATATTATAATTATAGTATTACAAGCTATATATATGTTGATTTGCCTATTGCTGGTAAATTTAAAGTTCCTGTTTATACTAAAGGAGAGAGAATATATAATTTCACAGATCATCAAAGTCAGGGGGATAAGATATGAAAGAAGCGATTGCTAATGCTGGGGTATTTAACCTTGTAATCATATTTGTAATTATTTTACTAGCATTCTTTGTTGGTTCGCTTTCTTACTCTAAGGCTTTTAAAGTAAAAAATAAGATTGTTGAAGAAATTGAAAAAGATCAAGAATATGTAGTAACAGGGAAAAATTCTACCGAAGTAAGAGTAGAACAATGGCTAAAAAATATTGGATATAGAGTAAATACTACTAATCAGTCAAATGCTGCTTTATGTGACAGTAAAGTTAGTGGAAATGGTGGTTCCGCTGGCGTTTTAGTTAACAAAAATAGCAATTATCAATACTGTGTATATGAATTCAACACATGTGAACAAAATTCTGATAAATCAAAATGTGGTAAATATTATAAAGTAATTGCTTATATGTATTTTGATGTTCCAATTGTTGGTGATCTTTTAAAGATTCCCATTAAAGGGGAGACAATGATATTTAATGAAGTCCATAGTTAGGAGGCGAATTAAATGAATGTAATAATTGTAAACAAATATCGTGATGCACTTGTCGATTTAGATATTGATATTATAAAAAAATTAGATGGTGAATTCACCGTAGAAGAAATTGTCAAAACATTCCAATCATTTTATTTCAATAAGATGATTTTAGATATTACAGCTTTAAAAAATTACAAAAATATTAAAACATTACAAGAACTTTCTTTATCCTTAGATATGGATAAATTAATTTTACTTTTAGATGGTTCTCCTGAAACATCTAATCCTGAATATTTGTCAGATTTAATATCAATGAGAATTTATAATTTTACAATGAATGTTGATGGTGTCAAATGGCTATATGAACACCCAAATAGTTATCGCGATGTCGCACAATATCATCAATTAGACACAACACACGAAACAACTTATTCACAACCTGTAACGAATGTTACATACACTGAAATTAGAAAGACATCTATTATTTCATTTAAAGATGTAACTCCAGGAGCAGGGGCGACTACATTGACATATATTGCAAAAAAGCAACTTGCCAAAAATTATAATGTAGTTGCTATTGAAGTAGATAAACATGACTTTATGTATTATGATGAAGATAAAATGTTTAGCGTTTCAAATAATGAATTAGGTAACACTATTTCAAAATACAGTGGGATGGATGTTATATTAATTGATGCAAATAAAAGTACCGCGGCTGAAGGATTGGCTACCGAAAATATTTATTTAATAGAGCCATCAAAAATAAAATTAAATAAATTATTAGCTCGGGATTCTACAGCTTTTGAAAAATGTAAAAATAAAAAAATAGTTTTAAATCAGTGCATGCTGGATGAAAAAGATGTGTCTGATTTTGAAATGGAACTTGGTCTCGACGTTTTTTATAAAATGCCACCTTTAAATGACCAAAGCGATGAAAATAAAGCATTAAATAATTTTTTAGTAAAGCTTGGTTTTTATAAACAAGGTAATGTTGAAGGTGCTGGAGATAAAAAGGGTATTATGGGTTTATTTAAATAACCTCTTTACACTTTTTTATTTTGTTTTATTGACAAACAAAACAAATAATTGTATATTTATTATATAAGTTAAGAGGAGGAAAAATTATGAATTTATTTAATACATTAGCATACTGTGATGGTGTAATTACTGGAGGGATTCCTGATGGAATTGGTAATATTGTTCATTTAGTTGTTAGAGCTATCCAAGTTGCTGTTCCAATTTTATTAATTATATGGGGAATGCTTGATTTTGCTAAAGCTATTATTGGACAAAAGGAAGATGATATTAAAGCTGGACAAAAAATCTTCATCAAAAGGTTAATTGCTGCTGTTGTAGTATTCCTAGTAGTTACTATTGTTCAACTTGTTATCAATTTAGCTGCTAGTATTGGTGGAACTAGTAATGAAGCGTCAACTGCATGGGATTGTGCAAGTGAATTAATAAATGGTAATGGTTAATAATATAAGAAAGTAGGAACTGCTATGAATTTAATAAGTTTATTGGACGTTGCAAACTCTACATTATGTGAAGGAATATTAGTTCCAAATACATTGTTTAATGCAGTCGCAACAATTATAAAGGGTATTAAAATTGTTGTACCTATATTACTTGTTATATGGGGAATGCTTGATTTTACGAAATCAGTTGTTGCTAAAAAAGAAGAAGATATAAAAAAATACCAAAAGGCATTTGTATCTCGTCTTATTTCTGCTTTAGTTGTATTTTTAATAGTATTTGTTGTTCAACTTGCTGTTAATTTAGTTTCTGGGGTTGAAGATAAATCTAACGAAGATGGTCAAACTATTAGTGATATTTGGAGTTGTAGCAGAAAATTTATTAATGGTGTTGATACTAGTAATGAATAAAGCTGTTTTATAAGCAGCTTTTTTGTTTGACATTTTGAGTTTAAAAATTGTTAATATTTTGGTATAATTATTTATGATAGGAGAATAGTTATGGAATTAAAAGAATTAATTATTAATTTTGAAAAATATGAAAAAAAATTAAATGATTTATGGAGGTCTCTTTGACCCTGATAATAAAAAAAAATTAATTAAAGATTTAGAAGATGAGATGCAGGATGCTAATTTTTGGAATGATAAGAAACACAGTGAAGAGGTAATTAAAAAATTAAATTATGAAAAGAACAATTTAGATAACACATATAAATTACTAAGCGATGTTTCTGATTATTTAGAAATGGCTAGGTCTTTAGAACAAAATGATACTAGTAGTATCAGTTTTCTTGAAGAAGAATGTAATTTGCTTGAAGAAAAAGTTGAAACGATCGAAAATGTTATTTTGTTAAATGGTGAATATGATAAAAATGATGCAGTTTTAGAAATTCATTCTGGTGCGGGTGGTACGGAAGCTTGTGATTGGGCTAATATGCTGTATAGAATGTATTTTAGATATTGTGAAAGACATAATTTTAAAATTGAAATTGTTGATACTCAAAATGGACTAGAGGCAGGTATTAAAAGTATAACTTTAATTGTTAAAGGTTTAAATGTTTATGGATATTTAAAAAACGAAAAAGGTATTCATAGATTAGTTAGAATATCACCATTTGATTCTGGAGCACGAAGACATACTTCATTTGCTTCAGTTTCTGTTACGCCTGTTATTGATGATAATATTAATATTGAAATAAATGAAAAGGATTTAAAAATTGATGTTTATCATAGCTCTGGGGCTGGTGGTCAATCTGTAAATACAACAGATAGTGCAGTTAGATTAACGCATCTTCCAACAGGTATTGTAGTTACTTGTCAAAATGAAAGAAGTCAAGTTCAAAATAAAGCTAAAGCTATGCAGATACTTAAAAGTAAACTATATGAAATAGAAAATGAAAATAAAAAGAAAGAACTAGAAATGTTAAAAGGCAAACAAGATGATATTAACTTTGGATCTCAGATTAGAAGCTATATTATGTGTCCATATACTTTAGTTAAAGATCATCGCACGGGTTGTGAAGATGTTAACGTTAATAAAGTTTTAGACGGAAATATTGATAAATTTATTAGTTATAATCTAAGGAGGAATGCGAAATGATGTTTAATAAAAAAACTAAGATAGATAATAATGTTTTACTTAATGAAATTATTAATGGGAAAAAAATAAAACGTTATTTCATGTTTTTAGTTGGAGTACTATTATCAGCCGTTTCTTTTAATTTATTCATTAAACCTAATCATTTAATATTTGGTTTAAGTGGTATTTCTATTATCACTGAAAAACTATATAATATTGATCCTTCATTTTTAATTTTATTTGGTAATGCATTATTATTAATTGCTAGTTTGGTTTTTTTAGGTTTAGATGTTACAAAATCAACGGTACTTGGTTCCGTTTGTTATCCATTATTTATTAAATTGACTGACTTTTTACCAAATTATATTAATTTGGGATCAACAGAACCTGTTGTTTTAGCTTTGTGTGGTGGTTTAATATCTGGCATTGGAACAGGCTTAGTATTTAAAAATAATTTTACAACTGGTGGCACTGATGTTTTAAAACAAATTTTATCTAGGTATGGTAAGATGCAATTTAGTAAAGCTAATTTATATTCTGAAGGGCTTATAATGTTTGTGGGTGGCTTAGTTTATGGCTGGCAATCATTTATTTATTCGATTATGACATTATATGTTTCTGGAATGGTAAGTGATAGAGTAATACTTGGTATTTCTGAATATAAAACCTTAGAGATAATTACAACAGAAGAAGCGGCAATAAAAGAATTTATTATGAATCTTCATCATGGTGTTACTGAAATAACGGCTAAAGGTGGGTATACAAATAAAAAAAACACTGTATTATTATGTGCTATACCTACAAGAGAATATTTTATTGCAACTGAAGGAATTAATAGACTTGACCCAGATGCATTTATAATTATAATGGATACGTATGAAATTAGGGGACATAAAGGATAGGAAGTGGTATTGTGGATTTAATAAGAATGACTAATGTAAAAAAAACATATAAAACAGGTGTTACCGCAATTCAAAATTTAAATTTAACCATTGAAAAAGGTGACTTTGTTTTTATAATAGGATCTACTGGATGTGGTAAATCTACTTTAATTAAAATGCTTTATCGTGAAGAAAAACCAACCTCAGGTCAAATAATAGTAGGTGGCATTGACGTAGGTAAATTACGTAATGGTAAAGTTTATAAAATTAGAAGAAAAATTGGAGTTGTATTTCAAGATTATAAATTACTTCCAAAATCAACTGTTTATGAAAATGTAGCTTTTGCTTTAGAAATATTTGGTTTACCTAAAGATGAAATACATAACAAAGTTATTAAAGTTTTGGAGTTAGTTGGCCTTAAAAACAAAATAAAAAGTTATCCATCACAACTTTCTGGTGGTGAACAACAAAGGGTTGCGATTGCTAGAGCTATAGTAAATGGACCTAAACTTTTGATTTGTGATGAACCAACAGGTAATTTAGATCCTACTACAGGTATGGAAATCATGAGCGTTTTAGATGAAATTAATAAATTAGGAACAACTATAATTATGGTTACTCATGATATTAATGTTGTTAAAAAAATGAATAAGAGAGTAGTAGTATTAGATTCAGGTAGAGTTTTAAAAGATTATGAGAGGGGTACATATAGTAATGAAAACATTTAGAATTATTGGAAGAAATTTTCGTGATGCTTTTAAAGGCGTCTTTAGAAACTTTTCTTTATCATTTGCTTCCATATCTTGTATAACTATTACTCTTATTGTTGTTGCAGTATCAATCGTTTTATCTGATAATGTAAATAATTTTACAGTGCTTGTTGAAAAAGATGTAACAATAGTTGCCTTTATTAATAATGATATGGATGACAGTAAAATAGATGACATTAAAGATGAAATTTCTAAGATTGATAATATTGATACTTATAAATTTCGTTCTAAACAAAGTATTACTAAAGAAATGAGAGATTCATCCGAAACCTTTGACAGTATTATGAAAAATTGGAATGATGATGAAAATCCAATTCAAAATACTTTTCAAATAAAAGTTAAAGATATAACTAAAATTAAAAAAACTGCGAATAAGATAAAAAAAATAGAAGGTATAACCTTAGTTAAATATGGGGAAGGTATGGTAGAACAATTAGTATCTGTATTTACCTTTGTACACAAAATTTGTATTGGAGCAGTTGTTGCCTTAGTATTAGTTACTGCATTTTTAATTTCAAATACAATTAAAATTACTATTAATTCACGCCAAAGAGAAATTGGTATTATGAGATTAATTGGAGCTTCAAATTTAAATATTAGAATTCCATTTATTATTGAAGGCTTACTTTTAGGAGCTTTAGGATCTATAATTCCTATTTTAACTACTGTTTATGGATATACTGCTTTATATAATAATTTTAATGGCCAGTTATTTTCACCATTTATTAAATTAATTAAACCAGTACCATTTGTTTATACAACATCATTAATTTTACTTGCCATTGGAATTGCAGTAGGTATGTTTGGTTCTTGGAGAGCTGTTAGAAAACATTTAAAAATTTAAATGTTTTTTTTAATAAAAAATCATATTTTTAAATTGAAATAATATACTTATTTGGGTGATATTATGGAATTTAAAGTAGGTGATTTAGTAACCCGCACTTCACATAATAATGATATTACTTTTAAAATAATAAAAATATATGATAATAAATGCGAATTAAAAGGAATTAATGTAAGACTATTAGTTGATAGCCTTATTAGTGATTTAAAAAAATACAATGGTGATGATATCGAAGAAGAAAGTCCTTTTTTAAAAAGAGTATATGATATAGGTGAACTTGATAGAAATGATTTTTTTTACCTACCAGGTAAAGTGCTTCATATTGATAGTGATAGTGAATATTTAAAAAGATGTTTAGATTATTATAAAGATATTAATATATGGGCTATGGGAATTAATGAAGAAGAGAAGGATATGGAAAAGGATATTATTCAATTGTTAAAACAATATAAACCAAATATATTAGTAATTACGGGTCATGATGCTTATTATAAAAAAAGAGGTAATATTTATGATATTAATGCATATAAAAATAGTAAATATTTTGTTAAAGCAATAAAAAAAGCTAGAGAATACGAAAATAGTCACGAAAAATTAATTATAATTTCTGGAGGATGTGGTTCTTATTACGAAGAATTAATAAGAGCTGGTGCCAATTTTGCTTCAAGTCCTAAAAGAATAAACATTCATGCTTTAGATCCTGCAATTATCGCGGGTAAGATGAGTTTATCTGATATTAATAAAGATATTGATTTAAAAGATGTTTTAGATAAAACTAAATATGGAAAAGATGGTATGGGAGGAATTATAACGAAGGGAACAATGTATGTTGGTTATCCCCGCTAAGACAGTTAATGATGTAAATTATA
This sequence comes from Sphaerochaetaceae bacterium, assembly GCA_963609095.1. GTDB lineage: Bacteria > Bacillota_I > Bacilli_A > RF39 > UBA660 > Coprosoma. The sequence continues at coordinate 7,436 of CAVDHX010000025.1, forward strand.
TAAAACAATTTTTAACTCCATATTTAGGAAAAATAGTAAAAATAAAATATAATTTAGGGCGTAATAAATATGAGATATATGAAGCAAAAATTATTAAAATATATAATTTTGTTTTTTTAATCAAATTAATAAATACAGATGTTATAAAATCCTTTTCATATGTTGATATTATTACAAAAACGATTAAAATATATGAATGTGATTGATTTTTATTTTTAAATATTGTATACTTAAGGTGAAATCATGCTAGAAGGGAGAGATTAAATGGAAATTACATCAGTAAGTGTCCATAAATTTGGCAATGAAAACCGTATGCGTGGTATTGCTTCTGTAGTATTAGATAATTGCTTCGCAGTTCATGGCATTAGAATTATTGAAAAAGATGATGGATTATTTATTGCTATGCCAAGCCGTAAAGACAAATCTGGTGAATATCATGATGACGCTCATCCAATTACAAAAGAGTGTCGTAAGTTATTCGAAGATGCTATATTAAATGAATATAATAAAACAGATGAACCTGAAAATTAGGTTCATTTTTATATTGTAAAAACATATAATTTTTTAGGAGGGATTGTAATGGATAAAATTGATAGTGTTATTACATCTTTAAATCATAGTATAACTATTAATGAACGAAAAAATATTATTATAACAGGAGTTAAAAAAATAGATAACTTTGATGAAAATGAATTTTTAATGGTAACTAGTATGGGAAATTTAACACTAAAAGGAGAAGGATTAGAAATTATAAAACTCGATACATATCAAGGGAATGTTTCTATTAAAGGTAAGGTTGATAGTTTAGTTTATCAAGAAGAAGGAATTAAAGAAAAAGAAAATAGTTTATGGGGAAAATTGTTTAAATAATGGAACTTAATACTCAAATTCTTTCCCTAACTTTTTCTTTTATTTTTGGTTTTTTATTTAGTTTTTTTTTAAATTTAAATTTAAAAATAATTTTTTCTAAAAATAAATTTATTAAATTCTTAGGAACTTTCTTAATTATTCTTTTAAGTACATTGTTATATTTTATTGGACTTTATAAAATAAATAATGCTATATTTCATCCTTATGAATTATTTATGATTATACTTGGTTTTTATATTGAAAACAAGTGTAAAAAGAATGCCCAAAAATGACTATTTAATTGCATGTATATTTTAAAAATGCTATAATTTTCATAGAAAGTAGGTGATAAAAATGGCTAAGAAAAAAGTTCCTAAAAAAGCCAAAAGAAGATTAGCTTTATTTGGTACATTAGCTGTTTTTGTCATTGTTTATTTTGCTTTCACGCTTGTTACTACAATGAATGATTTATATAAATTAAAAACAGAAGAAAAAACTTTAACCGAAAATCTTAATGAACTTAAAACAAATGCAAGTTCTTTAAAAACAGAAATTACAAAATTACAAGATAAAGATTATGTCGCTAGATATGCTAGAGAAAATTATTTATATACTAAAAATGGTGAATATGTTATAAAAAGTGAAAAGAAAGAAACAAAAAAAACTAAAAAAACCACTAAAATAAATGAAACATATATTATTTATGGATGTAGTGGCATTATTATATTTATTATTTTATTTGTTATAATTCATCATAAAAGAGCAAAATAAAAAAGTTCCAAACGGAACTTTTTACAGTTTAAAATCATCAATAATATCGTCATTCATATTTTTTCCATCAAAGTAAAATTTATCTTTAAATTTAAATATAATAGCTATTATATTTGATGGGAATGATTTTACCATTTTATTATAATCTGTAATTATATCATTATAATACTTTCTAAATGCAACTATTTCAGCTTCTGATTCATTTATAGCTATATCTATTTTCATAAATGCCTCATTATTTTTTAATTTTGGATATTTTTCTTTATATTTTTCAAATTCTTTTAATCCATCGTATAACTTTCTATCTAAATCAAAATTACTTAATTTTCTTGAACGTAATTTAACCATTTCCCCTAAAACATCATCTTCTGTTTTTGTATTTTCTTTAATTATATCAATTGATTTATTGAGTAAATCAAATCTTTTTCTTAGTACCGCATCTATGTTTGCTTCAGCTTCATTTATTCTAATAATATAAACTTGAAATTGATTATAGGTATTTATTACCCAAATTAAAAGTACACAAATAACCATTAAAATTGATGTTAAAATAATAAATGTAATCATATCATCACCTTAAAGGTATTATAACAAATATGAAATTTAAATTCAATTGTTTGGATAAAATTCAGGATCTGAAATTATTCTTTCATCAAACTTAATAAAATTAACATATATTAATAAAATTAAATACCAATTACCAGTTTTAGGATCACTTAAAATAATATGATCTCGTCCTGATTGTTCAACTATTCCCGAAAATACTTTATTACGCCATTGATCTGAGTCAGGATATGATGCATATATTTCCACTTGTTTACCTCTATTTAATCTTAAAATGTTTTCAATATAAGACTGTTCAACATTATAATTTACTTGCATTTGTTGATTAGGAACTGTATTATTTCCTGAATAAATTGGATTTCCAGGAAATGGTTGGTTTACAAAATTATTCATTTAATCATTCCTTTCATTTTAATAATATTCTAATTAAATACAAATATGTTTAAAAAATGTTATAATAAATAGGGAGGTAGTTATGAAAGTAATTTTAGGTGTATCAATGCGTCATGTACATTTATCAAATGACGTTTATGAAAAATTATTTGGTTTAGAAAAATTAAATAATGTAAAGGATTTAAGACAACCAGGACAATTTGCTTCTGACAAATTTGTAACAATAGAAAATGAAGGAAGAAAAATTGAACATGTAAGAGTTTTAGGACCTATTAGGAAATATACTCAAGTGGAAATATCAAGAACTGATAGTTATTATTTAAAATTAAACCCACCTGTTAGAACATCAGGTGATTTAAAAGGATCAAGTCCTATAACACTTATTGGACCAAATGGGAGTGTGCATTTAGATGAAGGATGTATTTTAGCTAATAGACATATTCATATAAGTCCAGAAGAAGTTAAAAAGTACCATTTAGAAAACGTTACTAAAGTAAAAGTTAAAGTAGGTGGTGAAAAGGGTGGTATATTAGATAATGTTTACCTAAAGGTTTTACAGCCCTCTAGTTTAGAATTACATTTAGATAGTGATGAAGGTAATGCATTTGGATTAAAAACTGGTGATGAGGTAGAAATATTTGATTATGAATAGTGTCAATTTGACATTTAAAAAAAAACATATATAATATCTTTTCAATGAAGGGGAGATTTATATGGAACAAATGAGTACTTTAGATGGAATTAAGGAAATAGAAAAATGTATTAAAAGTGGTCAATATCCTGTAGTTGATGAACATTTATTTGACAAGGTTTTTGATTATAAACCAAGTCAAAAAGCCATTGAACAAAAGAAATGGCTTTTAGAAGAATATAATGAATATTTAGATTTGCTTATGTCTTTACCACAAGATTTATTAGATGCATTTTTAGATGTTATAAAAAAATACGACATAAAAGATAATCAGAAATTAGAAAAAGAACAAGAATTTTTATTAGATGTTCAAGACGTTCGTTTAGATAGAATATTACCTCATGCAATTGATTTTCTATGTGAAGTAGATGACAATCTTTCAAGTATTGGTTTACAGCAAGCTCATGGACTTTTAATGGAAGGAACTAGTAATGGTTCTAGTAATGATTATTTTTATAGAAAACAAAATAATAAAATAGTAGGAGCTATGGTGGATGGAAACCGTGAGATATATTATATTCCACCAAGAGTAGATGACATTGAAATGCTTGCTTCAAAATTTTTAGAATTTTATAATGATGAACAATTAAATAAAGATATATTTACTCATCCAATAATGGCTCATGGACTGCTTGCTACTATGCAACTATTTGACGATGGAAATACTAGATTAGCTAGATTATTACAACATACTAAATTATATAAACAAACAAATGAACTTTTAGGTTACGATTTTACAGCACCAATAATATACAACACAAGAACTTATTATCCTGAAAGAAAAAAATATCGTTCATTCACTATTGAAATGGCAAAAGATGCAAATAACGAAATTTTAGATGAATGGAATATTTATAATTATAGATTATTTTTAAATCAAATATATAAAAATGAAGAAGATGTTAGAAGACTTACTTTAATAAGATAACATCTTCTTTTAATTTTCTATTTTTATAGTTGGAATAGTATCATCTAATGAAGTTTTATTTTGAACCGGTTCTGTTCCTTTAATATAATATAAAATTTTAGCTTTTGAATTATCTGAAGCAGCTTTACCACTTATAGGATCTATTGCAACCCCTACAACATTATTAGGTGTTTTATACCACGTTTCTTCATCAGTTTTACCTTCTAAATATTTTTCCATAATATCAACCCAAGCATTTTTTAAATTAGAACTATCTTCATTTGAAACATTTTCATTATTATCATATCCACTCCACATGCCAACAACTAAATTTTTATTATAACCAAATATTAAATTATCTGTATTCGTTGTTCCGGTTTTAATTGCATATTTATGACTCATTTTAGGTTCAATACTTAAACATGTTGGTACATTATAATCTTTAAATTCTTTCGCATATGTTGTTGTTAATAATTCATTTAAAACATATACTGTATTTTTATTTAAAACATTTTCTTTATCTTGTTTATATTCATATAAAACATTACCCTTCATATCAGTTACTTTACTAATAAAATATGGCTTTATTTTGTATCCTTCATTAGCTAAAGTACTATATGCAGCCATCATATCAATCATCTTTATTTCACTCGCACCTAAAGCTAAAGAAGGAAGCGATGAAAAATTCTTTTCTATTCCAATTCTTTTTAAAATATCAGGTAAAGCCGACTGCCCTAAAAACAGATGCGTTTTAACCGCATAAATGTTATCCGAATAACTTATTGCAGCAGCTAAGCTTATTGGTTTATTCGCATATTCATCATTATAATTTTTAGGCGTATATGTTTTTCCATTAGAAAAACTAAAAGTTGTTTTTTCACTTGTAAAAGTTGTAGATGGAGTAAAACCATTTTCTAAAGCAGAGTAATATAAAAATGGTTTAATTGTTGATCCTACCTGTCTTTTTGCTTTTAAAGCTCTATTGTACTGACTTTTATTATAATCTTTACCTCCTGTTAAAGCCAAAACTTTACCAGTTTGTGGATTCATAATAATACTTGATACTTGTATATTATTATTAGTAATATTGTTATTAATGCCATCTTCTAAAGCCTTTTGAGCTTTCAAATCTAAATTAGTATATATCTTAAGGCCTCCTGTTTCTAAAAACGAAGAAGGAATTGTTTTAATAGTTTTTAATTCCTCTAAAACTGCATCTTGATAATACATCATCATATTATAATTAGAACTATCTTCATTTTTTTGATAAACAAGGTCTGTTTTATACGCTTCATCAGCTTCCTTTTCAGTTATATATTTATTTTTAACCATTGAATTTAAAATAATTTTTTGTCTTTGCTTCGCATTTTTTTCATTTATTAAAGGTGAATATTTACTAGGATTTTTAGGAATCCCCGCAAGTATACTTGCTTCAGATAAATTTAAATCTTTAGCAGATTTATTAAAATAATATTTTGATGCATTTTCAATACCAAATACACCACCATAATTTATAGTATTTAAATATCCTTCTAAAATTTCATTTTTACTATAATGTGTTTCTAACCTTATAGTTATCCAAGCTTCTTTTATTTTTCTTTTCCACGTTTTATTAAAATCTAAAAATAAATTTTTTGAATATTGCTGAGTTATTGTAGAAGCCCCCTGCACGTTTTTCTTATTTTTTATATTAACGCCCATTGCTTTAATAATTCTTAAAAAATCAAAGCCATGATGTTTATAAAAATTTTTATCTTCCACAGAAATTGTCGCATTAATTAAATCTTTTGAAATATTTTTAATTTTTATATTTTTATCATTAGTATATAATTTATTATTTTCATCATATAAATGATATCCATTTGCTCCCGTTATTGGAAGTTTGGGACATATTTTCGCATATATGTATATAGATGATAAAAATAATATAAAAAATAAAATAACACTAATTATAATGATTAGCTTCTTCTTCATAAGATCACAACACTTTCTAAAATTATTATTAGAAAAATTTAAAAAAATATAAGTATTAATTTAATATTTATGTTATAATCTTTTGAAAGGTGATTGCATGAGTAAAATAAAAATTACATCTACTTTAAAAAGTAATGATTCTGTTCATAAATTTGAAGGAATGGGAATAAAAATGGGCAATATGATTATATATAAAGATGATGCAAAAACTAAAATAATTTTATCAGATAAATTAATCATTGAACGAAAATCAGATTATTTTATAAAGTTAAATTTAAAAGAGGGAATAAATTTAAAAGGAAAGTATATAACTAATTATGGTGAGTTTGATATATATAGTGAAGCTGAAAAAATAGAAATTAAAAAAAATAGTGTAAAGGCTATATATAAATTAAGTATAAATGGAAATTATATTGACACCTTTGAATATTATTTGAAATTTTCTATTGACAGTTGAATAGAATATGATACAATGTTCTAAGATTATTGAAGTAAATGGGGAGGTTATTTATGAAATTAAATGAAATGTCTAAAGATGATTTAGAACTTTATTCTTTTACAGATTTAGCACAAATGATTATAAAGCAGGAAGGTAAAAGTTTAAATACACCTACAATATTTAAAAAAATATGTGAACTATTAGATATGTCTGATAAAGAATATGAAAATAAAATTGGTGATTTTTACACTAGTTTAACAACTGATAAAACATTTATTTTATTAGATGATGCAACTTGGGACTTAGCTGATCATCATTCAGTAAAAGTTTCATTAGAAGATGAGAATGATGAAGAAGATTTAAATGAAACAGAAGAAGAATTAGATGATGAGTTAGATGATATGGCTGATGATGACATGCATGACATGGATGATGATTCACCAATTGATGATACAGATTTAGATGATGCTACTGATGAATTTGAAGACGATGATTTAACTATTGTTGATGAAGATGAACTAGATTAGTTCACTTTTTCTTTATTGAAAATGTCTTTAAATTATAGTATAATACCCATGGAAAAAAGGTGATAAAATGATTGAAAGATTAGTAGCCATTGAAGAAAAATATAATGAACTTTCTTCAAATTTAAGTAAGCCTGAAGTTTTAAGCGATATTAAAATGACTTTAAAACTTACTAAGGAAAAAGCATTATTAAAAGATGCCTATGATGCATATCAAGATTATAAAAGAATTGAAAATGATTTAAAAGATGCAAAAACAATGGTTAAAGATCCAGAACTAGGTGATTTTGCAAAAGAAGAAGTTGCAAGATTAGAAGAAGCCAAAGCTAAACTAGAAAAAGATATTGAAGTAATTTTGCTTCCAAAAGACCCTAATGATGGAAAAAACGTTATTGTTGAAATAAGAGGCGCAGCTGGTGGCGATGAAGCCAATATATTTGCAGGTGATTTATATAGAATGTACACTAAATATGCTGAAAAAGAAGGATGGAAGATAGAAGTTTTATCTGAAGAACATTCTGATGCAGGTGGTTATCCTTTAGTTGAATTTATGGTTAAAGGTGATAATGTATATTCTAAATTGAAATATGAAAGTGGTGCTCACCGTGTTCAAAGAGTTCCTGTTACTGAAACTCAAGGTAGAGTTCATACCTCAACTGCAACTGTACTTGTTATGCCAGAAGCAGAAGAAGTTGACATTGAAATTAATCCCAATGATTTAAGAATTGATGTATATAGAAGTACTGGTGCTGGTGGTCAATGTGTAAACACTACTGATAGTGCTGTTAGAATAACACACCTTCCAACTAATACCGTAGTTACTTGTCAAAACGAAAGAAGTCAAATTCAAAATAAAGAAAAAGCTATGCAAATGCTTAGAACAAGATTATATGAAGCTAAATTAAGACAACAAGAAGAAGAATTAGGAACAGAAAGAAGAAGCAAAATAGGTACTGGTGATAGATCAGAAAAAATAAGAACATATAACTATCCACAAAATAGAGTAACTGATCATCGTATAGGTTATACTACTAAAAACTTAGATAGAGTAATGGAAGGTAATTTAGAAGATATAATTACTGCCTTAATTACCGCTGATCAAAACCGTAAACTAAAAGAGGCTTAATGACAGATTTAGAATATTTAAAAAAATATTTACCAAAAGATAAACAAGAAGAAGGAATTTATAAATTAAAAAAAGGAATTCCTGTTCAGTATATTGTTGGAAATGTCGATTTTTATAATGTTAATCTTTTAGTAAATGAAAATGTTTTAATTCCAAGATTTGAAACAGAACTTTTGGTAGAAAAAACAATAAACTACTGTAAAAAATATTTTAATAAAAAAATAGATATTTTAGATTTAGCCACCGGTTCAGGTGCTATTGCAATATCATTAAAGAAAAATTTAGATTGTAATGTGATAGGTTCTGATATTTCCAAAAAAGCTTTAGAAATAGCGTCTTCAAATGCTTTAAAAAACGATGTTAATATAAATTTTTTGGAAAGTGATTTATTTGAAAATATTAAAGGGAAATTTGATGTTTTAATAAGTAATCCTCCATATATTTCTAAAGATGAAAAAATAGACGAAATTGTTAAAAACAACGAACCACATATTGCTTTATATGCGGATGATTTTGGACTTTATTTTTATAAAAAAATATTAGAAAAAGCTAATTTATATTTAAATGATAAATTTATAATTGCCTTTGAAATTGGTATTAACCAAGGTGATTCAGTTTGTAATTTAAGCTATAAATATTTTCCTAATTCTAAAGTAAGAGTAGAAAAAGATTTAACAGGTAGAGATAGATTTGTATTTATTTTTCAAAATTTAATATAAACTATTGTTAAATAAAAAAAAACCATCTATAATGAAGTTGTAAGGGTGGTTAAAAATGTCTAAAATTCAAGTACAAGAAATTAGTGAAGATGATATAAAAAAACTTATTATAGATAATGTATGTATTAAGAAGCTGACTAAACCTCAGTTGCGTAAGTGTGCGTATATAAAAGGTGAGGTAAATGAGGCTTCTTTTATTAATGTTTTAAATGAACTAGAAGAAGAAGGAAAAATATACTGTGATGAAGATGGTTATTATAAAAAATTTGACTCAAAACAATTAGGTAAAATTCAAGGAGAAATTCATATAAATAAAACTGGTCAAGGTTTTGTGTTTATTATGCAAGGAAAAAGAAAAATAAAATATTTAATTAATAATGAAAATTTAAATGGTGCTTTAGATGGAGATATTGTTGTTTTAACAGATATTAATCCTAATAATAAAACTCATTATGCCGATGCGAAAGTAGAAAAAATTATTAAAAGAAATACAGGAAATGCAATATTTGAATACGCTGGCAAAGGTGAATTTATTCCATATGATATTAATGAAAACGTTACTGTTTTATGCCCAAAAGAAAAATTAAGAGGATTAGTTGTAGGGGATAGAGTTTTAGTTAAATTAGGTAAAGAAATGCTTGCTCAAATTGAAAATAAAATGGTTTTTGAAGGATTAAATATTAATCGTATAGGTCATAAGGATGACCCTGATATTGATGTTGAAACTATAGCTGGTACCCATGGCTTTTTTAAAAATTTTCCTAATGAAGTTATTAAAGAATTAAAAAGCATTAAAGATAGTGTATCTGATGATGAAATTAAAGGTAGAGTCGATTTAAGAGATAAAAAAATATTTACAATTGATGGAAAAGATACTAAAGATATGGATGATGCCATTAGTATTGATGTAAATGAAGATGGTGATTATGTTTTAGGTGTGCATATTGCAGATGTTGCACATTACGTTAAAGAAGGAAGTGCTTTATATGAAGAAGCTAAAAAAAGAGCTACCTCTGCTTATTTAGCCGACAGCGTTATTCCCATGCTTCCTCATCAGCTTTCAAACGGTATTTGCTCTTTAAATGAAGGCGAAGATAGGTTAACTAAAAGCGTTGATATTATTATTGATTCTACTGGCAAAATTAAAGATTATTTTATATATGATAGTGTAATTAGATCAAAGAAAAAAATGAATTATGATGATGTAAATGATATATTAGAAAATAATATTGTACCAAAAGGATATGAAAGTTTTTTATCCGATTTACTTATAATGAAAACAGTCGCATATTTACTTAATGAAAATAGAAAACATGCAGGTAAAGTTGATTTTTATTCTGATGAAATTAAAGTTATTACTACTCCAACAGGAGCACCTTTAGAATTTGAAGCTAGAAATCAAAGAACCGCTGAGCATTTAATTGAAAATTTTATGATTGCCGCAAACAGCTGTGTAGCTGAATATCATTCTTATTTATCTGTACCTTTTGTTTATAGAACTCATGGAAATCCTAATGATGATAATTTAATTTCAGCTTTAAATGTTTTAAAAACTGAAGGTTTATGTGATAAAATTCATACTGACTCTTTAATAAATAAGATTAAAAATGGAAGATATAATTCTAATGATTTAAATGATTTTATTAAGTTATATAAAGACAAAGAAACTTATTCAATTATTTCTAATTTTATTTTAAGAAGTATGAGTAAAGCTATTTATTCATCACATAATGATGGACATTATGGACTTGGTTTAAATAATTACACACATTTTACATCACCAATTAGACGCTTTCCAGATTTAGAAGTTCATAATTTAATTAACCAATACTATACATATGAAGATATTCCTAAAATATTAGGCAATGAAGCTGTTTTACCTCCAGTGTGTGCCCACTGTTCATTTATGGAAAGAGAAGCAGATAAAGCTGAGATAGAAACATTAGAATTAAAAATGGCTGAATATATGCAAAGTTGCATTGGTGAAGTTATGAAAGGTCAAATAATAAAAATGACACCTTATGATAATGAGGTTCGTTTAGAAAATAATATTATTGGCCATGTCACACCGCAAGATATGGCACATGCTCAAAAAGTAGGCCATAATAAAAAAATAAAACTAGGATCAAATGTGTTTGTATTAGTAAAAGATGTCTCAATTTCACATCGCATAGTATATTTTTCTTTAGCTTATAAAGAATTATCCAGAAAACAAAAAGTAAAAAAAATAGAAAATTTAAATGGATAGAGTATCAAAATAATTAGAGGGTTTTAAAATAAAATGACCCCCTTTTCTTTTTGTACATAATTAGCTTACGGTTTTATGTGTATTTTGAAGACTTTTTTAAATAAATTTGGTAAAATTAAAGAAGGTGGTTAGTATGAATGATAAACTTGATATTTTATTTAAGCAAATTGAATTTAAAGATATAGATTACTTTGATGGTGGTTCACTTGATAAAATAATTTGTAATAGGGCAAAAGATAAATACCTTTTTTGTATATCTTTAAACAAAATCATTCCACTTGATATTTATAATCAATTTTCTATTAAATTAAAAAACAGATTTAATACTGTAGGTTCTGTTAATTTTAAATTAAGTGCTGAAAAATTTAATATGGATGAGTTAAAAGTATACTATAATTTCTTTTTAGATAAATATTCTAAAGATGCTCCTTTATTAGAACTTTTTAAAACTAGTGGTATTTTATTAGATGGTAATAATTTAGTTATAAGTTTAGCTAATAAAGCTGAAGAAATGAAATTTAATAGTATTAAAAAAGAATTAGAAAAAGATTTAAATTATGCGGGTTTTGATATTAAAATAGTTATTAAAATTGATGAGGCTAAATCTTTAGATTTAATAAAAGAAATAGAAAAAGAAAAACAAATAAAAATTCCTGAAGTTAAAAAGGAAAGCCCATTTATAATGGGCGGGGAGATAACCGATGAAGCAACTCCTATTAATATGGTTACATTTGAAATGGATAATGTTACAGTAGATGCAAAGTTATTTGGAATTGATATATTTGAATCTTCAAAAAGTAATTTTAAAATATTTACTTTAAAATTAACTGATGGAACAGATAGTATGTATTGTAAGATTTTCTGCAGGGAAGAAGATGAATTTAATAAGTATAAAAAAGCTTTAAAAGAAGGCAAATATTATCTTATTAAAGGTTATACTAAATATGATAAATATGCGGGTGAAATTGTTTTAAATGCTAGAGAAATAAATATATCTTTTAAAGAAGAAATTCTCAGAGAAGATAATGCCTTAGAAAAGCGTATTGAACTTCATACCCATACTAAAATGAGTCAAATGGATGGAGTGGCAGATGAAGTTAAATTAGTTGAAACTGCAATTAGATTTGGACATAAAGCTATTGCTATTACTGATCATAATGGTTGTCAAGCATTCCCACATGTATTTAATTACGTAACTTCTTATAATAAAAATAGAGAAGATAAATTTAAAGCAATTTATGGAACCGAGCTAACCTTAATTGATGATACTGTTAATATTGTTTTAAGACCATCTTCAGAAAAATTATTAGAAACTACTTACGTTGTATTTGACTTGGAAACAACAGGTTTTAATGCAGGTGGTGCTGATTCAATAATTGAAATTGGTGCGGTTAAAATTAATAATGGTGAAATTATAGATAGATATGATGAATTAATTAATCCCGAAAGAAGTTTACCTAGTAAAATTATAGAACTTACTAATATTACTGATGATATGCTTAAAGATAAAGATAACGAAGAAAATGCAGTCAAAAAATTTATGAAATGGGTAGGTAATTTACCTATGGTTGCTCATAATGCTAAATTCGATGTTTCTTTTATTGTTATGGCATTTAGTAAATATAATATGGGTGAATTTACAAATACTGTTATTGACACTTTAGAATTATCACGCGCACTAGATACTGGATATGCTAGGCATAGTTTATCCGCATTAGTTAAAAGATATAATGTTCCATGGGATGAGACTGCTCACCATAGGGGTGATTATGATGCGGAAGGAACTGCTTTAGTGTTTCATAAAATGCTTAAAAAATTAGTTTCTAGTAATTTTGAAGTTATAAAAGATTTAGATAAATTAGTTTCTAAAGATGAAATTCATAAATATGGTACTTCATATCATGTAAATATTTTAGCCAAAAATAAAACAGGCCTTAAAAATATGTTTAAATTAATTTCTTATGCTAATACTAAATATTTATATAAAACACCAAGAATTTTAAGAAGTGAAATTGAAAAACATAGAGAAGGATTACTTATTGGTAGTGGCTGTTATGAAAGTGAAATATTTAGATTGGCTCGCTCTAAAAACGATGAGGAACTTGTTAATTTAATTAATTTTTATGATTATGTTGAAGTTCAGCCTCCTGAGGTATATGACCATTTACTTCAAATGGGTGATTTTTCAAGCAAAGCAGAATTAATTCAAAATATTAAAAAAATAATTAGACTTACTAAAGAAGCAGGTAAAATTATAGTGGCTACTGGTGATGTTCATCAAATTGAACCTGAAGATAGAATTTATAGAGAAATAATTGTTAATCAAAAAGTTCCTGGTGGTGGAAGGCATCCTTTATCTAGAAAGGGCATTAATCAAATTCCATCACAGTATTTAAGGACTACTGATGAAATGTTTGAAGCTTTTTCATTTTTAAGTAGTGAAGAAGCTAAAGAAATTATTATTGATAATCCTAAAAAAATAGCTGATATGGTTGATATTATTGAAGTTATTATTGATACAGGGGGTATACCTTTTGCTCCTAAAATTGAAAACTGTACAGAAACTACTACTGATATGGTATATGATAAAGCAGAAAGTATTTATGGCAAACCACTTCCTTATAATATTGAAGAAAGATTAGCTACTGAATTATATGGTGATGAACCTTTTAATACAATTAAGAAATTAAATCCACAAAATGATATGCCAGATAATGAATATGATGCATTAATTCATAAAAAATTAAATGAAGTTATGCGAAGCTATAGAGAAGGGGTTATCAACTTATTTAAAGAAGAAAATCCTAACTTAACTGATGATGAAATTAAAAATAAGATGACTGGTATCATTGGTGCTAATTTTGATGTTATTTATTTAATTTCACAAAAACTTGTAAAAAAATCAAATGATGATGGTTACTTAGTTGGTTCACGTGGTTCTGTTGGTTCTTCTTTAGTTGCAACAATGATGGGAATTACTGAAGTTAATTCACTTCCCCCTCATTATGTTTGCCCTAATTGTAAACATTCTATATTTGAAATAAATGGTAAAAGTTTAGGTAGTGATTATGGTAGTGGATTTGATTTACCTGATATGAACTGCCCTAAATGTAATAGCAAAATGAATAAAGATGGTCAAGATATGCCATTTGCGACATTCTTAGGATTTCATGCCGATAAGGTTCCAGATATTGATTTGAATTTTTCAGATTTAAATCAAGCTGCCGCTCATGAATACACTAAAGTTTTATTTGGTGTTGATAATGTATATAGAGCTGGTACTATTGGTACTGTTGCTGATAAAACAGCTTTTGGTTATGTTAAAGGATATTGTGAGGATAAAGGTATTAGTATGAGAACGGCTGAAGTTGAAAGACTTGCTAAAGGATGTACTGGAGTTAAAAGAACAACTGGTCAGCACCCAGGTGGTATTGTTGTTATTCCAGGATATATGGATGTTTTTGATTTTACACCATATCAATATCCAGCTGATGATGTTAATTCTGCTTGGAGAACTACTCATTTTGATTATCATGCAATTGATCAAGACGTATTAAAGTTAGATATATTAGGCCATTCTGGACCCACTAAATTAAGATTAATTCAAAATATTACTGGTGATGATGTTACTAAAGTTCCTTTAGATGATAAAGAAACAATGGGTATATTTTTATCACCTAAACCTTTAGGCGTTACTAAAGAACAAATTATGAATGATACCGGTACTTTGGGTATTCCTGAATTTGGAACACCATTTACTTTACAAATGGTTAAAGAAACAAAACCTAAAACATTCGCAGAACTTGTTAAAATATCAGGACTTTCTCATGGTACTGATGTTTGGAATGGTAATGCGAAAGATTTGATCGACCAAGGTGTTGTTCCATTTAGTGAAGTTATTGGTTGTCGTGATGATATCATGGTTTATTTAATGTACCATGGACTTGAACCTATTAAAGCATTTAAAATTATGGAATTTGTTAGAAAAGGTAAAGCTTCTAAAGATCCAGAACAATGGGCTTCATATGTTAAAGATTTAAAAGAAGCTAATATTGAACCATGGTTTATTGAATCTTGTAGAAAAATTAAATACATGTTTCCGAAAGCCCATGCAGTTGCTTATGTTATAAATGCATTTAGATTAGCTTATTATAAAGTACATAAACCTTCAGTTTATTATGCGGCTCAATTTTCTGCAGAATACGATGATTTTGATATTGAAGCTATGATTAAAGGTTATGATGCAGTTAAATCTAGAATTATTGAAATTAATGAAAAAGGATTTGATGCAACTAATAAAGAATCATCAATACTTGAATGTTTGAAAGTTGCTTTAGAAATGCTTGCCCGTGGTATTAAATTTAAACCAGTTGATCTATATAAAAGTCATTATAGTGAATTTGTTATTGATGAAGATGGTAATTTAATTCCACCATTTAGAGCCATTGATGGTCTTGGAATTGTAGTTGCTAAAAATATAGTTGCTGAAAGAGAAAACAGACCATATATTAGTATTGAAGATTTACAAAAAAGAGCTAAAATTTCATCAACTTTAATTGAAAAATTAAGATCAATGGGAGTCTTAGATGGTATGGATGAATCTAGTCAATTAAGCTTATTTTAAGGAAGATTTATGAATGGTATGTTCGAAGTGTTACAATTTAACATCACTGGATGTAAGTGGTTTTAACACGTCAAACGTGGTAAATATTGGTTATATGTTTTATAGCCATGATGGAGCCAAAATAAAAGGAATAGAAAATTTTGATACAAGTAATGTATATTATATGCATTATAT
>CAVDHX010000026.1:0-5326 GCA_963609095.1 Sphaerochaetaceae bacterium
AGAATAAGATATTCTACGAATTTTTTTACAAACTTTTACATATGAATACAAAAAAAGTTTTACTTTGTTTTGTAAAACTTTATAAATATTTTTTGATTTTATCAAATTCTTTTGAATTATCTAATCCTGTTTTTTCTAGTTGTTCAAATAATTTCTTTTGTTCTCTAGATAATTTTTTAGGTGTTATTACAGTTAATATTAAATACATATCACCTTTACGACCTGAGTTTACATCACTAACACCTTTTCCTTTGATACGCAATTTTTCATTTGTTTCGCTTCCTGCTGGTATTGTTATTTTTACAGGTCCATATAATGTTGGAACATCTTTTTTACACCCTAAAGTGGCTTCTGTTATGGTAATTGGAAGTTCTAAATATATATCGTTTTCTTGTCGAACAAATAATGGATGATTTTTAACATAAAATTCTAAATATATATCACCGTTTGGTCCTCCATTTGTTCCTGCTTCGCCCTTACCGGCAATTCTTAATTGATTTCCATTATCTACTCCTGCTGGTACGGTTACTTCTATATCTTTGTTTTTACGAATTTTTCCTGTTCCTCTACATGTTTTACATGTGTCTTCAAACATTTCACCTTTTCCACCACATTTGTCACATGTTGTTTTTGTCATGAATGATCCAAATAGTGTGGACTGCTGAGCGGTTACAGTTCCTGTTCCATGACATTTATCACATGTTTTTGTACCATGGCCACCTTTTCCATCACAGTTTTCACATGTTTCATTTAAG
This sequence comes from Sphaerochaetaceae bacterium, assembly GCA_963609095.1. Lineage (GTDB taxonomy): Bacteria > Bacillota_I > Bacilli_A > RF39 > UBA660 > Coprosoma. The sequence goes on from CAVDHX010000026.1 coordinate 756, forward strand.
GTTAAGTTAATTGTTTTTTTACATCCAAATACGGCTTCATCAAAATCTAGATTAACTCTTATTACGGTATCTCTTCCTTTTTGTTTTCTAGGTCCTTTATTTGAATAGCCACCAAAGCCGGATGAGAATCCACCACCAAACATGTTACTGATTATGTCATCTAAATTAATATCTCCAAAGTCAAATCCAGAGAATCCATATCCACCAGTTCCTCCATTTTGACTGAAAGCTGCATGACCAAATTGATCATATTGTTTTCTTTTGTTTTCATCTGATAGTACTTCATATGCTTCTTGGGCTTCTTTGAATTTTTCGGCGGCATTTGGTTCTTTACTTACGTCTGGATGGTATTTTTTTGCGAGTTTTCTAAATGCACTTTTTATTTCGGCACTACTTGCGGTTTTGGAAACGCCTAATATTTCATAATAATCTTTTTTATCCATCTAATCACCTACTTCGATAAATTTCTTTAAATTCTTTTATTAAGTTTTTAAAACTATCCATTGCGGTTTGTATTATTTTAGGGTCGTTCATATCAATGCCTGCTACTTTAAGTTCATCTATTGGATCCATGCTACCTCCTAATGATAGGAATTTTAGGTAGTTTTCTTTCATGGCTTCGTTTCCTTCTATGATGTTTGTTGCTATATAGTTTGCGGCAGCTAATCCAGTTGCATATTTATACACGTAAAAATTGTAATAGAAGTGTGGTATTTTTTCCCATTCATATCTTATTTCTTCATCACATATCATGTTTTTACCTGAATATTTTTTATATAGTTTATAGTAGGCATCTGATATGTATTTGCTTGTTAGGATATTACCTTCTTCTTGTTTTTTATGCATTAAATCTTCAAATTCAGCAAACATTGTTTGTCTTACTATAGAGCCTTTAAATAGTTCCATTAAACTATCTATAATAGCTAATTTTTCGTTTTTGTCGATTGCATTTTTTATTAAGTAATGAGCTAGTATTATTTCATTTACTTGTGATGCGACTTCGGCTACGAATATTCTATATTGATGATATATGTATGGGTTTGATTTATTTGAATAGTATGAATGCATTGAATGACCTAATTCATGAGCTATGGTTGATACATCTTCATATTTACCGTTAAAGTTTAAAAGCAAATATGGGTTTGATGTGTAGCATCCCCAGGAGTATGCTCCACCTTTTTTTCCTTTGTTTGGATATACGTCTATCCACCTTTCGTCAAACGCTTTTGATAGGTCTTTTATATATTCATCACCTAAAATTGATAAGGCGTTTATGACTATTTTTTTGGCTTCTTCAAATGTATATTCTTTGGAGCTTGATGGAACTAAATCACTATATATATCGTATATATGAATCTCATCTAATTTCATTACTTCTTTTTTTAATTCATAGTATTCATCAATGATATCAAGGTTTTCATGAAGTACTTTTATTAGGTTATCATATACTTTTTCATTTATTCCTTCTTCAAATAATGCGGCACTTCGAGCGGATGAAAAGTTTCTTTTCTTAGCGATAATGTTATTTGTGCTGATGTTTGCACTGAAGGTTGAGGCAAAGGTATTTTGCAGATTTTCATATGATTTATATAGTGCATAAAAGGCATCTTTTCTAACATTTCTATTTTTGTCTGTTATGTATTTTGAAAAGTTTGTATTTGTAAGTTCTACCTCTTTACCTGATGAGTCTTTAATTATTCCAAATTTCATGTCAGCATTTCTTAGGTAGCTGGCGGTTTGCTCTGGATTTGTTAAGGCACTAGTTAAAGAGGATATTATTTCTTCTTCTTTATCAGATAAAATATGTGGTTTTTGTTTTAATATGTTATTTATTTCATACCTATATAGTTTTATTTTTTCTTCTTCTTTTTCAAAATTTTCAAAATCTTTTTTATCTAATTTTAATAATTCTGGAAGTACAAATGCAGTTTTTGCATTTACTTCTGTTATTGTCTTTTCTATTTTTCCTTTTAGACTTTGATATTCACTGTTGGTAGTGTCTTCGTCAAATTTTAATGCGGCATACATATAAAGGGCATCAGCTTTTTTAGAAAATTCTTCATCAAATTCAAAAAATTTTAATATATTTTCGCTTGTATTTAATTTGCCTTTAAATTTTAAATATCCATCCTTCTTTAAGTTTATATATTCAAAATCTTTATTCCAATTTTCTTGCGTTTTATATATTTTAGTTAAATCCCACTTCATATCATCTTCAATTTCATCACGTGTTTTTTCTTTTATTGCCATATACTCTCCTTTAGATAGTTTTTAATAAAGAGAGTTCTAGTCTCCTAGAACTTCTATTTTTCTTCATATTCAGCGTCTTTTACACCGCTATTATTTTCTTCTTTATTTTCACTTTGAGCTTTTTTAGCAGCTTCTTCATAAACCTTAGCACCTAGTTCCATAGCTTTTTCTTGTAGTTTATCTTTTTTAGCTTTAATATCTTCTACATCTTCCTTCTTCAAGGCCTCTTCTAAATCTTTAATTAAATCTTCAGCTTCTTTTTTGTCTTTTTCATCTACTTTGTCGCCTAAATCTTTAATTGATTTTTGTGTAGCAAAGATTAATTGTTCAGCTTCATTTTTAGCATCTGCTTGCTCTTTACGTTTTTCATCAGCTTGTTTATTAGCTTCAGCTTCTTTAACCATTTTATCAATTTCATCATCTGATAAGTTTGTTGAAGATGTAATTGTAATAGATTGTTCTTTATTTGTTCCTAAATCTTTTGCTTTTACATTTACAATACCATTAGCATCAATATCAAACGTTACTTCAATTTGTGGTACTCCTCTTGGAGCAGCTGGTATATTAGTTAATTGGAAATTACCTAATGTCTTATTATCAGCAGCCATTGGTCTTTCACCTTGTAAAATATGAATATCTACAGCTGGTTGATTATCAGCGGCTGTTGAAAATACTTGTGATTTACTTGTAGGAATCGTTGTATTTCTTGGAATTAATACTGTACATACTCCTCCTAATGTTTCAATACCTAATGAAAGTGGTGTTACATCTAGTAATACAATATCATTAACATCTCCTGTTAATACGCCACCTTGAATACTTGCTCCCATTGCAACTACTTCATCAGGGTTAACACCTTTAGATGCTTCTTGTCCTAATTCTTCTTTAATTATTTCTGGAATTTTAGGCATTCTAGTTGAACCACCAACTAATAATACTTTATCAATATCTTTTTTAGTTAATTTAGCATCTTTTAAAGCTTTTCTAACAGGTTCTAATGTTGATTCTGTTAAATCTCTTGTTAAATCCTCGAATTTTGCTCTTGTTAAACTTATTTCTAAATGAACTGGTCCATCTGAACCTTGTGAAATAAATGGTAGTGAAATGTTTGTTGTTGTCATACCACTTAAATCTTTCTTAGCTTTTTCGGCCGCGTCTTTTAATCTTTGCATTGCCATTTTGTCTTTTGACAAATCAATACTATTTGACTTTTTAAATTCAGATACTAGGTAGTCTATTATTTTTTGATCATAATCATCTCCACCTAAATGGTTATTTCCGCTTGTTGATTTTACTTCAAATACACCATCACCTATTTCAAGGATAGATACATCGAATGTTCCTCCACCTAAGTCATAAACTAAAATTGTTTGAGTTTTATCTTGTTTATCAACACCATAAGCTAAAGCAGCTGCAGTTGGTTCGTTAATAATTCTTTCAACTTCTAATCCAGCAATTTTACCTGCATTTTTAGTTGCTTGTCTTTGAGCATCGTTGAAGTATGCTGGTACTGTGATGACAGCTTTATCAACTTTTTCTCCTAAGTAAGCTTCGGCTGTTTTCTTTAAATCACTTAAGATCATTGCACTAATTTCTTCTGGTGAATACTCTTTACCGTTTGCTTTTACTTTTTTATTTGTTCCCATTAATCTTTTGATTGAAGATACTGTATCTGGGTTTGTTACCATTTGGTTTTTGGCAGCTTGACCTACAATAATTTCTCCATTTTTAAACGCAACTACTGAAGGAGTAGTTCTTGAACCTTCTGGATTTGCGATTACTTTTGGCTCTCCTGCTTCTAGTGTTGCGACACAACTGTTTGTTGTTCCTAAATCTATACCTATAATTTTACTCATATTTATCACCTTTCCTTTATTCACTTACTTTGACCATAGCTGGTCTTATTACTTTTCCTTTTAGTGTATAGCCTTTTTGCATAACATCAATTACAATACCTGGCTCTATTCCTTCTATTTTTTCAGTTAAAACTGCTTGATGGAATTTTGGGTCAAATGGTTTTTTGATATCATCAATTGCTTTTACATCATATTTTTCTAATACTTCTACTAAATGACAATAGATCATTTTGAAACCGGCTAAGAATTTTGAAAGTTCATCATCTAAATTATCATCATCTAAGTTGATGGCTCTTTCAAAGTTGTCGATTGATGGAAGTATGTCTTTAACGATGTCTTCGTTTGAAAATTCAAGCATTTTACTGACTTCTTCATCTTTTCTTTTACGATAGTTTATGTTATCAGCTTTAGCTTTTAATACTTCTTCTTCTAATGTTTTTATTTTTTTAAGATTTTCTTCTAATG
>CAVDHX010000027.1:0-9077 GCA_963609095.1 Sphaerochaetaceae bacterium
CTTAAAGATGGTATGGATGTGCAGAAAATAGCAAAGATAACAAAATTAGATGTTAAACAAATACAACAATTACAATAAATTAATAATGAATCTTAAAAAATAAACCTACACAGAAATGTGTAGATTTTTAATTATTAAAAACTGATAAATATTTCTAAATATCAGTTGTCTAAATATTCTTTAATGGATAAGGCAACTCCTTTTGCATATCCGCTAGTATTTGATAATATGTTATTTAAATTTTGAACATTATCAATGTAGCTTAATTCTAAAAGGTATCCTTCAGCTGTACAGTTTGAATTATAATATGGATTTTTTCCATATTTTTCATTACTACCATCAACGTAGGCACCAGTTGCAATACCGCCAATTTCTCTTGTTGTATAATAATATGGAACATTATTGATTAATCTTTGATAAATACCATCTGAAACTTTATATTCTTTTTTATTAGAAGTGTTAGTATTTCCATAAGTTTTAATATTTTTAACAAGTATTTTAGCAAAATCCAATTTAGTGTTATTTGCAATATAAATTTCTAATCCTTTAGAAGTTGATAATCCACCTGGTACGTTAGTTGAATTGTTGTGAATGGCAAAATTAAATTTAGATTTAACTTTATTAGCTACTGTGGCAGAGCCCATATCACCATAAGTATCTATATTTTCATTTTTATTATTTCTGGTCAAAATTACTTTATAGCCTAATTTTTCTAATTCTTTTTTAACTTCTTTTGATATATCAAAGTTAATATCACTTTCTTTATAAAGCGTGCTGTTTTTGCACGTTTCGTTAATAACGGCATCACCATTTTTACAAACCATCATGCCAGAATCTTTTCCATCATGACCAGGGTCTATTGTAATGTCATACACATTTTTTGGCAATTTGGTTTGCTTTATATTAAATTCTAATAAATCGTTTTCCCATTTGATATCAATTTTATTATTAGAATTATTTTTTGTTACCGTATAATAAGTTAAATTTTTATATTTTGTTTTATTTTTTAATGATATATATTTGAATTTATTATTATTTTTAACTTTTAAAAGTAAATAATAGTTTCCTTTTTTTAATTTTTCTAAATTAATTCCATCATTTATATATTTGCTTGTATAAAATGTATAATTATTATTGTTTTTTGAAATGTTAAAATTTAGTTTTATTTCATTTTTTCCATTAGAAAGAACAAATAAGGGGTCAGATAAATTATCATCTAATTTAAAATTACCTTTAAAATTTAAATGAATGCCATAAATATCGTAATATGTAATATTTACTTTATTTTTAATATCAATTTTATTTTTAAAATCATTTTTATAATAAAATCCAATAACAATTAATACAATTATTATAAATATAAACCATTTTCCATTTTTTTTCTTTTTTCTTTTACGTCTCATATATCATTACTTCCTAATTTGATTATAACATTTTAATATTAAAATATTAAAATTATTTACAATTTTGTGTAAAGAAAAGAGTATTTTATATCCTACTTTACACAAAATAAGAAAAGAAAATAAAAAAACATTTTCTTTTTCTTTTAATTATGATAAAATTAATTGTAGCAAAGATATATTTTTTTACTTTAAGGAGGATAAATATGGGTTTAATTAAGAAAATCATGGGTGAAGAAGAAGATGTTTTTTCTGCACCTGTTGGTGATAAATATTATGATTTAAAAACTGAAGAAGCTTTAACTGAAGAAGGTGGAGCAAAGATGATATTGCTTGAACCTAGAGCTTATTCAGAATCACAACAAATTGCTGATCATTTAAAAAAGAGAAATACTGTTGTAGTTAATTTAAAAAGGGTAACACCTGAACAAGCTAAAAGGATTGTTGATTTCTTAAGTGGTACGATTTATGCAATTAGTGGTGATTTGCAAAAAATTGGTGGGGGTATTTTTCTTTGTACGCCAAATAATGTAAGTGTTCAAGGTAAAATTACAAATGAAACTGATGGCAAAGGTATACATGATAATGATAATATAGATATTGAGTGGTAGTGTTCTAAAGGCGAGGGAAGAATATGGAAAAATTTACAAGGACGATTAGAGGTTATGATCCTGATGAAGTTAATGAATTTTTAGATCAAGTTATTAAAAAAGTTGAAAAAATGGTGGCTGATATTGATGCTAAAAATAAATTAATCATTGAAAAAAATGAAAAAATAAAATTTTTACAATCAAAGTATGATGAGTCAAGTGCCTTGAAAGAAAAACTCGCTCAATATGAAAAAATGGAAAGTACTCTTAATCAAGCTATAATAATGGCACAAAAAACATCTGATCAATTAAAAACGGCTGCTTATAAAGAACGTGATATTATATTAGATGATGCTAAAAAGAATGCTAGCAGAATTGTTAATGATGCATTAATGAAAGCTGAAAAAATAGAAAATGATGCTGATGTTATGAAACGAAACATTAATGTACTAAAAAGAAGATTAAAAAACATTATTGAATCACAATTGGAAATAATTGATGATATTGATAAATTAGACATGTAAAACAAATGATGGAACTGTTATATTAAAGTAAGTTTAAAGAGAGCTAATGGATGGTGTAAATTAGTAACTTTTTAATATATGTATCATTCCTGATGTTTCTTTTTGAAGTAACTTAGAAAAGAACGGTAACGCGTTATAGTTTTGAGTGTATTTTATAAAATAAGGTGGTACCGCGGGCATGCTCGTCCTTAATCTAGGACGGGTTTTTTATTGTCTGCACACTCTTAGTGTGCTATAATTAATGAAAGGTGATGGAAATGCAATATAAAAATTTAAATATAAATTATGTCAGATATGGAAATAAAAAAAATGATACTGTTGTTTTATTGCATGGATGGGGACAAAATATTCAAATGATGAGGCCTATTGGTGATAATTTAAAAGATAAAGATGTTATTATTATTGACCTTCCTGGTCATGGTAAAAGCGATGAACCTAAGGAAGTGTGGTCATTAGATGATTTTGTTGAAATGATTCATGAATTACTTTTAAAAGAAAAAGTTGAAAATCCTATTTTAATTGGTCATTCATTTGGTGGTAAGATTAGTTTAATATATGCTAGTAAATATAAGGTTAAAAAATTAGTTTTATTTGGAAGCCCTTTTAAAGTTAAGAAAAATCCTAATAGTTTAAAAGTTAAAATATTAAAAAAAATCAAATCACTTCCTGGTATGGAAAAAATAGCGGAAAAGGCTAAAAAACATATGGGATCTGTTGATTATAGAAATGCTTCGCCTATAATGCGTGAAATTTTAGTTAAACATGTTAATACTGATATTACTGATTTAGTTAAAAAAATTAAATGTCCAACTATTATAATATGGGGCACGAATGATAAGGCAGTTGATATTGCTGATGCATATGAACTTGAGTCTTTAATTAAAGATAGTGCGGTTATTGCTTATGAAGGATGCACACATTATGCTTATTTAGAAAGACTTGTTCAGACTAATAATATAATTAATAAATTTTTGGAGGAAAAATAATGGATAAAGATTTTTTAATATCATGTTTAGTTTATATTATTTATGTTTTTATTAAAAGTTTAAATAATATGCAAATGCTTCAGCAAAATAAATATAATAGAAAAAAAACATATTTAAAATGGATAAAAAATAATTTTAAAAAAGCATTTAAAGATTATAGTATTTTATTTATTATTTTTATAATTTTTAAAGATGAAAGCCTATTAAGAGCTATATTTATTTTATTTTATATAATTTTAGATATTAAAATGGAAATTGATAAAAAATATAAACAAAATAAATTACCTTTAAAATATACATCAAGAATGAAAAGGTTATTATTTACCAATACTTTAGTTATTATAATTCCAATATTTATTATGAGCTTTTATACTAAAGGTAATGTTAAGTTATTTTATTTAATATTAGGTTTATGTGCTTATTTAAATAATTTATATATCTTAATTGCTCTTTTAATAAACACACCGGTTGAAAAATTTGTTGGTTATTATTTTAAAAGAAAAGCAATTAATAAAATTAAAAGTATGAAATCATTAAAAGTTGTTGGAATTACTGGTAGTTATGGTAAAACTAGTAGTAAAAATATTTTAAATGATATTTTAAATATTAAATATAATTCTATGCCGACACCTAAAAATTTTAATACACCTTTTGGTCTAATGATTACAATCAATAATTATTTAGATAAATTTACTGATGTTTTTATAGCTGAAATGGGTGCTTGTCAAGGTGGAGATATTAAAGAGTTATGTGATTTAGTTCATCCTAAATATGGTATTATTACTAAAATAGGTGTAGCTCATTTAGCTACGTTTGGTAGCAGAGAAAATATTCAAAAAACTAAATTTGAACTTATTGAATCATTACCATCTGATGGAATAGGTATTTTAAATGCAGATGACGAATGGCAAAAAAGTTATAAGATAAAAAATAATTGTAAAATTAAATGGATTGGTATTGATAATGATGCAGATGTTATGGCTAAAAATATTAAATTATCTCCTAATGGTACTAGTTTTGATTGTTATTTTAAAGGTGATGATAAATCATATAAATTTGAAACAAAGTTATTAGGGTATGCGAATGTTTATAATATTTTAGCTGGCATTTGTTTAGGCAAAGAATTTGGTATGAGTATAGAACAACTTCAAGCTGGAGTTTCTAAAGTTAAGGCTGTTGAGCACAGATTAGAACTAAAAAAACAAGGCGATATTACATTTATTGATGATGCTTATAATTCTAATCCAACTGGTGCTTTAATGGCTTTAGATGTTTTAAAATTAATGCCTGGTAAACATATCGTAGTAACACCTGGTATGATTGAACTTGGAAGTGAAGAATATAATAAAAATAAAGAATTTGGTCTACAAATGTCTTCAAGATGTGATGAGGTTATATTAGTTGGAAAAGAAAAGACAAAACCAATTTATGAAGGTTTAATTGAAGGAAAATTTAATAAAGATAAAATACATGTTATTAATGATGTATTAGATGCTTTTCCTTTAGTACAATCATTAAAAGAAAATGAAACTTATGTACTTTTGGAAAATGATTTACCAGATATATTTAATGAAAGAGGGAAGATAAAATGATAAAAGTTGGAGTTATTTTTGGAGGAGATTCTGTTGAACATGAAGTTAGTATAATATCTGCCTTACAAGCTATGGAAAATATTGATACAGATAAATATGAAATTATTCCAATTTATATTAGTAAAGATCGTCATTTTTATACAGGCGAAGCTTTAAGAGATATGGAAACATTTAAATATTTTGATAATATGAAAAAATTTGTTAAGGAAATTACTTTATGCCGCAAAGGTAATGAGGTAGTTATGCAGAAGGTTAAAGGATTTTTTGGAAGAAATGTTAATACTATTGATGTTGCTTTTCCAATTGTTCATGGTAAAGGTGCTGAAGATGGAACTTTATCTGGATATTTAGAAACTCTAGGACTTCCTGTAGTAGGACCATCTGTTTTAGGGGCTTCTTTAGGACAAGATAAAGTGGTTTTAAAACAAGTATTAGAAGCTAATGGAATTAAAACGCCTAATTATGTTTGGTTTTATGATTATGAATATGATATGAATAAAGATGATATTATAAAAAATATTGAGAAAATTGGTTATCCAGTTGTTGTTAAACCAGCTAATTTAGGTAGTACAATTGGTATTAATACAGCTCATAACACTGATGAGGTTAAAAAAGCTATAGAAGAGGCTATAGAATATGATAAAAAAATTGTTGTTGAACAGATGATACCTAATTTATTAGAACTTAACTGTGCGGTATGTGGTAATTATGAATACATGGAAACTAGTTTAATTGCTCAAATGAAAATGAAACATGAACTTTTAACTTTTGAAGATAAATACTTATCAGGTGGTAAGAAAACACCTGGAGTTAAGCAATCTGGCTCTATGTCTAATAGTGAATTTGAAATACCTGCTAAAATATCAGATGAGATGACAAATAAAATATATGAAATTTCTAAAAAAGTATTTAGAGTCTTAAATTTAAAAGGTGTCAGTAGAATTGATTATTTAGTTAATGAAAAAACAGGTGATATTTATGTTAATGAACCTAATACTATTCCTGGCTCACTTGCATTTTATATGTATAAACCAAAAGGAAAAGATTATAAAACTTTAACTGATGAATTAATTAAAACTGCTATTAAAGATTATAAAAACGAAAACAGAAAAACATCTAGTTTTACATCTAATATATTAAGTAATTATAATGGAACTAAAGGATTTAAAAAGGGAGTTAAATAAGGAGGATTTATGGATTACAAAGATACGTTATTAATGCCAAAAACTGAATTTAAAATGCGTGGTAATTTGGCAGAAAATGAAGTTACAATGAGAAGACACTGGGAGGATATTGATTTATATACTTTAATTAAAAATAAAAATAAAAGTAATAAACCTTTTATCTTACACGACGGCCCACCTTATGCGAATGGTAATATTCATTTAGGTCATGCTTTAAATAAAATTTTAAAAGATTTTATTAATAGAAGTAAAATGATGGAAGGATATTATGTAGAATATATTCCTGGATGGGATACTCATGGACTTCCTATTGAACAAGCTGTTACTAATAGCGGTGTTGATAGAAAAAGTATGAGTGTAGCTGATTTTAGAGAGTTATGTAAGAAATATGCTTTAGAGCAAGTAAATAAACAAAGAGAAGATTTTAAAATGTTAAATGTAATTGCAGATTGGGATAATCCTTATATTACTTTAACTAAAGAATATGAAGCAAGACAAATTGAAGTGTTTGCTAAAATGGCACAAAAAGGATTAATTTTTAAAGGATTAAAGCCTGTTTATTGGTCTCCATCTTCAGAAACAGCTCTAGCAGAAGCTGAAATTGAATATAAAGATAAAACAGATCCATCTATTTATGTACCTTTTACTGTTTGTGAAGGAAATGAATATGTATCTGAAGGCGATAAATTAGTAATCTGGACAACTACACCTTGGACGTTACCTGGTAATATGGGTGTATGTGTAGGAGCTGATTTTGAATATTCTAAAGTTTCATATAATGATAGTAATTATATTGTCGCAAGTGCATTACTTGAAAATTTAATGAAAGAATTTGAATTTGATAAATATGAAGTTTTATCTACATTTAAAGGTAGTAATTTAGCTGGAATTATTTATAAACATCCATTTATGGATAGAACATGTCCTGTTATTACAGCTAACCATGTTACTTTAGATGCTGGTACTGGTTTAGTTCACACCGCACCTGCATATGGTGTTGATGATTTTATTGCTGGTAAAGCTAATAATTTAGGTATGATTAATGGTGTTAATGACCAAGGTATTTTAACTGAAGAATCTGGTATGTTTGAAGGCTTATCAGTAGAAGATGCTAATAAAGTTATTCCTAAATGGTTAGAAGAAAATGGTTATTTACTTAAATTAAAATATATTACTCACTCATATCCACATGATTGGAGAAGTAAAAAACCAATAATTTTTAGAGCTACTAAACAATGGTTTTGTAGTGTAGATAAAATAAAAGATGAGATTTTAAATGAAATTGATAATAACATCGACTTCCATACTGAATGGGGAAGAGTTAGAATGCATAACATGATTAAAGATAGAGGAGACTGGTGTATTTCTCGTCAAAGAGCATGGGGGGTACCAATTCCAATTTTCTATAATGAAGATGGTTCTGAAATTGTTGATTATGATGTTATGATGCATGTAGCGTCTTTATTTAGAGAATATGGTTCTAATATTTGGTTTGAAAAGGATGCTAAAGAATTGCTTCCTAAAGGATATACAAATCCTGCTAGTCCAAATGGTGAATTTAAAAAAGAAACAGATATTATGGATGTATGGTTTGATTCAGGATCTTCTTGGAATGGTACTTTGATTGAAAGAAAAATGCCATATCCAGCTGATGTTTATTTAGAAGGATCTGATCAATATCGTGGATGGTTTAATTCATCATTAATTTGTAGTATGGCTACTAATGGAAAAAGTCCTTATAAAGGTTTAATTTCTGCTGGTTTTGTTTTAGATGGTAAAGGATTTAAAATGAGTAAATCATTAGGAAATGTAGTAAAACCTATTGACGTAGTAAGTAAACAAGGTGCGGATATTTTAAGACTTTGGGTTGCTTCTGTAGATTATACAGAAGATGTTAGATTTAGTGATGAACTACTTTCACAAGTTAAAGAGTCATACCGTAAAATTAGAAATACATATAGATTTATGTTAGGTAATTTATTTGATTTTGATTCATCTTTAGATAAAGTATCTTATGATAAAATGCCATTAACCGATAAATATATGTTAAATGAATTATCTACTATTACTGATAAAGTAATTAAAGAATATGATAATTATAACTATGATGAAATTTATAAAATTATTAATAATTATGTTAATAGTTTATCTAATTTTTATTTAGATTATACTAAAGATATTTTATACATTGAAAAATCAGATGATAATTCAAGAAGATCAGTTCAAACAGTTTTGTATGAAATTTTAACTTCATTAATTAAATTAATGGCTCCAATTTTACCTTATACATCGGAAGAAGTTTATAATTTAATTCCAGGTAAAAAAGAAGTAAGTGTACATTTAGAAAATTTCCCTGAAGTTAAAAAATATAAAGATTCACAAGAAATTAAAGAAGTATTTGAATTATTCTTTGGTATTAAAAATGACGTTTATAAAGCTTTAGAAGAAGCTAGAGCTAATAAAGTTATTGGTAAATCATTAGAAGCTAAAGTATTTTTGAAATTGCGTGATGAAGATAAAGAAACATTAAAACCAATTTTATCTAATTTAAAACAATTATTTATAGTATCTGATGTTGTATTAACTACTGAAGATGTTACTAAATATGAATATTGTAGCGTTCAAGTTCAAAAATTTGAAGGTGAAAGATGTGAAAGATGCTGGAATTATTTCAATGAAATTGATTTAACTGATAATTTATGTCCAAGATGTCATAGTATTATAGATGAAAAATAGAATTACGTTTTTGTAATTCTTTTTTGTAAATTTATTGTAAAAAAATTCGTAGATTATCTTATTCT
>CAVDHX010000028.1:0-8256 GCA_963609095.1 Sphaerochaetaceae bacterium
AATAATTTGAATAATAGTAGGTAATTAGTAGGTAAATATACCTTAATAAAATAAAACCCTTGATAATCAAGGGTTAATATCATAATGGTGGACCCTGATGGACTCGAACCATCGACCGTCCGGTTATGAGCCGGATGCTCTAACCAACTGAGCTAAGGGTCCAACTCAATTGACTTCTATATAATATCACATTAATCTATAATATGCAAGAAGTTAATTGTCTTTTTACACTTTATTTATCATATTTAACAAATTAATTTTAAATTTGTCTTTATCTGAATGTTCTTTAGAAAGCATAACGCCTTTATAGGTAACAAGTTCAGATTGATGTCCTTCACTTAAAATATCTTTAGGAAGTAAAGTTATAAGTGTAACAGTTTTATTATTTTCATCAACAATATAATTTAATTTAACAGCCCCATGAACTTTAACAAATAAAGCATCAGTAGGAAGTTTTACTTCGTAAGTTTTTACATTATTTTCTTCCTTAACAATGGAACCTAAAAATTCTCCATCTTTTAATTTAGGATAATATTCAAAATAAAGTTTTTTATAGGCTAACATATTATATTTTTTTAAGGAACTTTCAAGTTTTTTAAATTCATTTTCGTTTTGATAACCAAAAACATATTTTTCCATTGTTATTCACCTTCCTTCACTACTATATATTTCTATAATAACATATATGTTTATTTAAAACAATTATTTCACTTATTTTAAATAAAATTTGACACTTATTTGAAAATAAAACTAGGTTACCCCAGTTTTACTTCATTTGTTTAGCTACTTCTTCAGCGAAGTTTTCTTCTCTCTTTTCCATTCCTTCGCCCACTTCAAAACGATACATTAGTTTAATTTTACCACCATTATTTTTAACATATGTTTTTACATTAACATCGCTATCTTTAACGAATGGTTGTTCTTCTAAGCAAATTTCTTTAAAGAATTTTTGAACACGGCCATTAACCATTTTTTCAGCTATTTCAGCAGGTTTTCCTTCATTCATAGCTTGTTCTTTTAAAACAGTTTTTTCTTTTTCTACAACTTCACTAGGAACATCCTCTTCACTTACGTAAGTTGGTCTCATTGCTGCAGCATGCATAGCAACATCTTTAGCAACTGTTTCATCAGTTCCTTCAGTAACTATTAAAACAGCTATTTTACCACCCATGTGAATATATTCTCCAAAGCTTTCATTATCATTTTTACTTACTTTAGCGAATCTTCTTAATGATAATTTTTCACCAATTTTAGCAGTTTTAGCAACAATTAAGTCATTGATTGTTCCATTTTCATAAGGTAAATTTAAAACTTCTTCTAAAGAACTTACATTGTTTTTTATGATAGTTTCTAATGTAGCTTTTACAAGTTCTTGGAATTCAGCATTTTTAGCAACAAAATCAGTTTCAGAATTCATTTCTAAGATAGCAGCATCATTTCCATCAACTAAAATAGCAGCAATACCTTCAGCAGCTATTCTATCAGCTTTTTTAGCGGCTTTAGAAATTCCTTTTTCTCTAAGCCAGTCAATAGCCTCTTCAATATTACCATTTGTAGCTTCTAATGCTTTTTTACAATCAAGCATTCCAGCTCCAGTTTTTTCTCTCAAATCTTTTACTAGACTTGCACTTACCATAAATATCTCTCCTTTTTATTATAAAAAGGTGATTTAATCACCTTTATAAACTATTTTAAAGCTTCAATTAAGTCAGCTTTTTTCATAGTAGAATATCCTTTAATATCTTTAGATTTTGCTAAATCACGAAGTTCAGCAACTGTTTTTGAACTCAAATCTTCTTTAACGGCTTTTTTAGGTTCAGATTTAACTTCTTTTACTTCTGCTTTTTCTTCTTTTTTATTACGGTTATCTACTCTATCAGATGATTTATTAAAATTTCTTTTATCACGACGATCAAATCTTGGTCTTCTATCTTCTTTACGTTTAACTGTTTCTAAGGCTTTTTTCATAATATCTTCGCCTTTTTCATCTTTACGTGCTTCAGATGTATAATCAACAACTTTACCACCATTAGCTTCTACAATAGCATTAGCCATAACACCAGTGATTAATTTAACAGCTCTAATAGCATCATCATTACCTGGTATTACATAATCAACCATATCAGGATCACAGTTAGTATCAACGATACCGAATACAGGAATATTTAAGATTCTTGCTTCTCTAATAGCTATTTCTTCTTTAGATGGATCTACGATAAACATTGCTTGTGGTAATTTATACATATCTCTAATACCACATAATAGTTTGTTTAATTTGTCATATTCTTTTTTTATTTGAACGACTTCTTTTTTTGGAAGTAATTCAAAAGTTCCATCTTTTTCCATTTTTTCGATTTGTTCTAATCTTTTAACTCTTCTTCTGATTGTTTTAAAGTTAGTTAATGTTCCACCTAACCATCTTTCGTTAACGTAATAAGATTCACTTCTTAAAGCTTCTTCTTTAACAGCTTCTTGAGCTTGCTTTCTAGTTCCAACAAATAAAACCTTACCACCATTAGCTGCAATTTCTTTTAATGCTGCATAAGCTTCTTCAATTTTTTTTGCTGTTTTTTGTAAATCAATAATATAAATATCATCTCTAGCTGTAAAGATATATTCCTTCATTTTAGGATTCCATCTTTTAGTTTGGTGTCCAAAATGTACACCTGCTTCTAATAAATAACTCATAGACACAACGGCCATAATTCATTCCTCCTTTTGTTATTTCCTCTGAATATTTCAAAATTACTTCACCAAATGGCACTAGAAGTAAAAATTCATATTCATGTAATTTAAAAAAGCCAATAATATTATAACATATTTATTAGCTTTTACAAGTAAAATATTATTTTTTTTAATTTGAAATATAGTTTTTAAAGTTGTCAGTTTGATATGTTTCATCATTTGTTTTCCATAAAGCTGATGCATTATATTTTTTTATAAATTCTTTCCCTGAATCAACGTCCATTAAATATAGGGTGTTTGCTAACATATTAGCTGTTAAATTATCATTAGCAATTACAACAACCATTTCATACTTTTCTTCTTTTTTACTTGTTTTTGGATTTACCATATAACTTTTAAATTTTCCGTTTTTTCTAGTTGCGACAGATTTATTTTCTAATTTTAAAATATTCATTAGTTTTTCATTATCTAATAGACTAATTTTGTATTTATCCTTGTTATATCTTTTTCCTACTGTTATATCACCGTTTTGATTTACAATGTATTTTTTTATATTATTTTGTTTAAAATAATATATAACATCGTTAGTAGCATACGCACTTATAATATTTTCAAAATTATAGTTTATTTTTTCTTTACCTATTTTATCTATTTTACTTGTAAATGTATATTCTTTGTTATTTTTTATGTTTTTATACAAATCTCCACTTGTTATATCAATATATCCATTTGTATTATAATATAGAAGTTTACCATATTCTAATAGAGAATTCATGTTTTCATTTAGTTTTTTTTGATTTAATTTTTTATTATAATTTGTATATTTTTTATATATGTCATTTATATCTTTGGTTACTTTATTTTTATCAATATTGTCATATATCTTATATGTTATTGTTTCGTTAAAATAGTTAAAACTTTTAAGGTAAATTTCTCTTTTGTTAAAAAATAAAATCCATATAAATAAAACTATAATAATAAATAATATTATATAGTTTCTTTTTTCTAATATTTTTTTTAAGATTTTCATTTAACAAGGTCCTTTTCCAAAACATATTCATATGTTTTTTTAAGTTCATACCCTATTTTTTTAATATCACGGTCGCTTGCTACTTTATAACCTTCTTTTGTTAAATCGGGTAATTTCCCTTCTATGATTTTTTTTGTTTTTTCTTCAAATTCATCAATGTTTTTTGCTTTATATATATTGACTCCATCTATAAGCCATTCATCATAAATTGGAATATCGCTTACTAATGTTTTTGTTTTCATAGCTAAAGCTTCTAATAAAACTATGCCTTCTGTTTCTTCTTTAGTTGGAAATATATATAAATCGCATCCAGCATAAGCATCTTTTAATTCATCACTTTTAATATATCCTGGAAAAAAACAATTACTAGTTTTATTTTTCATAGCTTCTTTTATTTTGACTGGAACTAAAGCTGGATTGGTATAACCAAACCAGACAAATTTATATTGAGGAAGTCTTCGTGCTAGTTCAATAAATTCTAAAATACCTTTTCTTTCAATATATAAACCAACTGAAATAATTATTTTATCCTCTTTAGTAAAGCCATATTTTTTTCTAAAGTCTTCTGGTTTGGCTTTTTTTATGTCGAAAAACTCTAAATCAATTCCGTTTGATATTGGAATAATTTCTTTATTTAAATCATATTTTTCTAATACTTTTTTTGAATAAGGAGTCGGTGTTATTAATAAATCTGCAGAACCATAGCAAATTTTTAACCATTTTCTAAAAAGTGGTGAGACACCATTAGATAATTTAAATGAATTTCTAAAATCTTCTTCTGTTGAATGAGCATGGAAAATTACTTTTTTACCATTTTGTTTGCATTTTTTTGCAAGCATTAAACTTTCTGGAAAAATGGTATTTATATGAACAATATCAAAATCATCATTTGGATTAGTTGTATATGGAATATGCATTAAATCTAAGGCTTTTTTTTGATGAACAATTGCTCTTCCTACCCCACTTTTTTCTACTTCTTTAAATTTACCTGTGTGCAACAATATCTTCATAATTCCTCCTAGTTATTTACATTTACTAGTATAACATCTTTGCCAATTTTGTCAATTTGCTTCCATTTGATTTTAGTGGTTCCTCCACTGAAAAAAATAAATTTTCTTCTTTGTACATTCATTTCAATTATTTTTCCTTCTTTATCAATACTTATATCAATTATTGTTCCTATTTTTTTTCCATCAAAAACATTTATTATGTCTTTTGATTGCATATCAGAAAGCATCATACTACCACCTAATTAATTATATTTATTTTATTTATTAATATGAGTATAAATCATTATTTTTAATTTACAGATAAACAAGCGTGATCAATTGTACCGGTAATAAGCCTACTTACTTTATTAACAATTAATTCAGGATTTTCCTGCATACCATTTTCTATCCAATTTAAAACTATTGAGGTAAATGAATATTTATAAAAATCTGTTATAAATTTTTTATCTTCTTGTTTTAAATTTTTTCCTTTAGATTTTTCAATTATTTCGCTATATATTATTGGATAAACTAGGCTATATAAATTATTTCTTAATACTTCTGAAGAGACAGAGTGGTAAATGTTTTTTACAAAGATTTTTTCATCTTCCATTATTTTAAAAATAAGTAAAAATTTATCTTCCCATTTTTCACATTCATCTTCTATACTATCAAATTCATCTATACAAATCCATTCTGTTAAATCTCTAATGTCTTTGAAATGATAATAAAAGGTTTGTCTATTTATGCCACATTTACGAGCTATATCATTAACTGTAATTTTATTAAATGATTTTTCTTTTAATAAATCTTTAAAAGTATATGCTATTGCTTTTTTTGTTGTTAAACTGCTCATTATATCACCTTTAACATTATACATTAAAAAAAACATGAAAACAAATCATATTTTATTTAAATAAGCCACTTTCTTTAAATAATATTTCAAGGTCAGTTCCTTTAATTTTCTTTTCAAATATTTTTATAACTTGTTTTTCAGCAAATGATAGTGGCAAATTATTAATTGATTTTTTATCAACGGCATAATAACAAGCTCTTAAAAGCTGTCTTACATCATATTTACTGCCCCATACTTCAGGAACGGCTCTATCTATTTTTAGTAAGCTATAAACTGCTTCCATGCCTGTACGTATTGAATATTCTGTTGTAAATATTGTGTCTCTTGGGGTTTCTGCAAATTGTCCTATGAATGCGAAATTAATTGATTCATTTGGTACTACAAGTGGTCTATCTTTTTCTTCACGTGGTTGGAAAAATGCATTTATGTATGGCATATAACACGTTGTTGTATTACATTTATCTGCATATTTTTCTATTTCGTTTGTATTAATTCCAATATGATATAACCATTCTTCACATACTTCTTTTCCTGTGCATGTTTTTATTTTTTTATTTACAAAATTACCTGTTTTATTAGTATTTAATGCATATACCCAAACTAAAACGCTATTTTTATTTTGTGATTTGAATTGAGGTTGTCTATTAATTGTCCAAGATAAATACCAATTTTCCATGCTATCTTTTACGGTTACAATTCCTCCTGTTGTAACTTTTCCTTCTCTTGGGTCACGTTTACAAATGTTTATGATGTGTTTAATTATATCATCTTCTGTTACTTCTATAGTTGCACTCATCCAATTTGTTAAACTTTCATTACCACAAAACTTATCTGGATTACCAAATTCACCATTATTAGCTTGTTTTGCTATATTTTTCCATAAATCCCATGATTCACCGTGTCCATTTTTTATGTCTGATAAATCAGGTGCATTGTTTTGATCTCCATAGCAAGATGTATCTGTGCAGCACCCATTTGTAATAAATACTAAATCATCTTCTGTTAAATTTATTTCTTTTTCTTGATTATTATTTTCATATATAATTTTTTTTGCTAATTTTTTATTTTGTTTAGATTCAAATATAACGTTTTTAACATCTACTGCATATTCAATTTTTACACCGTTTTTTTCTAAATATTTTGTGAGTGGTAAAATCATTGATTCATATTGATTATATTTCGTAAATCTTAGTGCTGAAAAATCAGGTAGTCCATCTATATGATGAACGTATCTGCATAAATATCTTTTCATTTCTAATGCAGATGACCATTTTTGAAATGCAAACATAGTTTGCCAATATAACCAGAAATTTGTTTTCCAAAACGAATCTGGTAAAACATCTGATATTTTTTTGTTTTCTAAATCTTTCTCTGGTGTAATAAATAATTTGGAAAGTGCTAGTGCAGATTTTTTATCTAAATTAAATAATTTATCAGTATGAGCATCTTCACCACAATTTATAGTTGCTCTACATAATGAATAATTTGGGTCGTGTTTATTAAGCCAATAATATTCATCTAATACAGATATATTTGGTGTTTCTATTGATGGGATACTTCTAAACATATCCCACATGCATTCAAAATGGTTATCCATCTCACGACCACCACGCATATAAAATCCTTTAGTAATATCTTTTCTTCCATCACATGAACCACCAGCTAAATCTAGTTTTTCTAGTAAATGAATATTTTCACCTTTCATTTGTCCATCTCTAACTAAATAAAATGCGGCTGAAAGTCCAGCTAAACCTGTACCAATTATATAAGCAGTTTTTTTATCTACTCCTTCTGGTTTTTCTGGTTTGGCAAAAGCCTCGTATGTTCCTGATCCATAATACATATATTATCCCTCCTTGTATGATCACTTAAGATTGTATTATTTTTAAAAATCTTGTTCAATAATCATTTTATCTAGTGTGTAAAAATAACAATACACTAAATTAAATTTGGAGTAATATCTATACATAAACAGTAAAATGTATATTATATTTAATTATAATAAATTAATCCAACTATTTATTTCATCTTCTGATGTAACAAGTTTATCACTATAGCTTTTAAAAATTATATTCATTTCATTTTTAATATTTGAATTTGGACATAAATTTTCTATTTCTTTAAATGTTCCACCAAGCCATCCAGCGTTAGTTGCATATGGAATTACTGTTTTTCCAGTTAAATTATTTTCTTTTAAAAACGTTCTAACTACTGGACAGATTGTGTACCACCAAACTGGCGTTCCAATTATAATTTCATCATAATCATTTAAATCAATATTTATCTTTTGAATTTCTACTGTCTTTTTATTATTTTCATTATTTTGCTGTTCAGCAACAACTGTTTGATAATCTTTAGAATATGGCTTTACTGGTTTCAATTCTAATATATCACAGTTCAATTTTTCTTTTATTTTTTCTGCTATTTTTCTTGTGTTTCCTGTATATGAAAAATATACTATTAATCTTTTATTATTTTGCATTTTTATCTTTTCTCTCTTTACTTTCTAATTTATTGTATTCTTCATCAGTAACTTTCTCACACCATTCATTTGATGTATTTTCTCCTGGCACTTCAACAGCCAAATGACTAAACCATTTATCTTTTTTTGCTCCATGCCAATGTTTTACATTAGCTGGAATTACAACAATATCTCCTGGTTTCATACTTTGTGCCTCTTTGCCCTTTTCTTGATA
>CAVDHX010000029.1:0-21432 GCA_963609095.1 Sphaerochaetaceae bacterium
TATTTAAGGTTAAAATAAAAATTTAGCTCCCCAGTGAATTTAGAAGAACCAAAAAGAGTATATGGGTTTAATTTCTTGGAAAAACTCTCCTAATGGAAAAATTTTAGAAACAGATGTAGTAATAGCTAAAAATTATTTATCTAAAGAGAAATTAGAAAGTTTAGAACTAATAGTATCAGCTTTTCTGGACTTAGCAGAAAATAGAGCAAAAAAACATATTCCAATGACAATGGAAGATTGGACTACAAGAATAGATAAATTTTTATTAGCAGATGATTTGGATATATTAAAAGATGCTGGTAAAATATCTCATGAAATTGCTTGTGATAAAACATTAACTGAATTTGAAAAATATGGAATAAAGCAGGATAAACTATATAAATCAGACTTTGATTTATTATTAGAAGAAAGTGGTAAATAGAAAGTTTGTATTTAAGCATGAAAGCTTAATAGTATCAATAGTAAGATAAGTTAATTATTTAAGAATTTACGTAGAAAAAAATAATATATACATAATAAACTTTCAACCATTAAGATTGTCTATTATGTAGTAATCAGTTATACACAAACATATAAAAAGCAACTATTCATAATATTTAGTACAAGCCACGTAGAGACAATTTGCGTGATAGAAAGGAAGTAAATATGATAGACATAAAATATAAAAATTATTTAAATAAAATATTGGAAGAATATTATAAAGTTCATTTAAATCCAGAACATAATATATCAAAAGATGAATTGATAAAATAC
Organism: Sphaerochaetaceae bacterium; assembly: GCA_963609095.1. Classification (GTDB taxonomy): domain Bacteria; phylum Bacillota_I; class Bacilli_A; order RF39; family UBA660; genus Coprosoma. The sequence goes on from CAVDHX010000029.1 coordinate 754, forward strand.
ATTGAAAATTATTTAAGTAAAAATAATGTAACAAATAATTATGAATTTAGATTTTTTATTCTTCATATTTTAAAACAATTAAATGGCAACTTAGATAATCATACATGTTTGGGTTGTAAATATTCTCTACCATTGCCATTTGAATTAAAGTATTTAAATGATGGGTTTTATGTTAGCGATTCAGTAGATAAAGAAATAAAATATTCTAAATTAATAAAAATAAATAATATTGATATTGATGATATATGCAAGAGTATGGAACAAATTACATCCTATGAGACAATTTTATGGTTATATTTAAAAGAACAAAAGCAATTAAAAGATATGTACTTTTTGAGAATGTTACCTGAAATAGGTAATAATACTAATGAATTTGTATATACATTCGTTAAAGATAATAAGAGTATTGAAAGAAAATATAATAAAGAATCTTGTATGAATATTAACAAAAATTGCTTTGAAAATAATGCTTCGTATAAGATTATTGATAATAAAATAATTTATAAATTAAATTCATGTTTAAAAGATGAAAAATACGGTTTTAAAGAAAAAATAGATAGGACTTGTAAAGAAATGGTTTCTTTTATTGAAAATAATGATATAAGTGAATTTATATTAGATTTAAGAGGAAATTCTGGTGGTTCTGATACCATTTTGGGACCTTTATATTCTTTATTTGATGAGTATATGGATAAATTAAGTTTTAAAGTTTTAGTTGATAGAGGAACTTTTTCTTGTGGAACTATTATATTAAGATATTTATTAGAACGAGGTAATATTACCGTAATTGGAGAAGGTATTGGAGAACCATTTAATGATTTTGGAAATTTTAATAATATTGTTAAATTAGATGATGTGTTTAGTTTTTATGCTTCGAATAAATATTTTTGTTTTAATGATAATCATTTGTTTTGGACACAAGATAAACAAATATATAATAAATTAACCAATGAACAAAAAAGACCTTTAGAATATCAACCTGATATAATAGTTTCGGAAACAATAGATGATGTTATAAATAATAAAGATATTGTTTTAGAAATAGCACTAAGTAATAATTATTCTAGATATATAAAATAATTTGATATGTTTTCTAGCAAGTATCTAGTAGGGGCATATATTCTTTGACCAGTATCTTACAAAGACACCTGTTCGTTGTTCGGTCACATAGCTCGTTGTGTGTGTATGCGTTTTAAAGCTTAAATAAAGCCGTATATTTGAGTAAAAATTAATTGTTCAGTGCTTATCATAGAAAACATATTTTTGCTAAAAAACAATTATTTTGCAAAAAAATGTTAAAATTATAGTATAATGAAAGTGGTGATAGAAATGACATGGCAATATATTATAATAATATTTATTCTATTAATAATAGCATTTGCTATTTTGAAAACTAAAAGTAAGGATTTTAAATTGGAAACAAATAAGCTAATTGAATATTTAGGTGGGACAGCAAATATAATAAATTATGAGGTAAATAATTCTAGGTTTGTTGTTGATTTACACAATGTTGATTTAGTAAATAAGGAGGCAATTCAAAAAATGGGCGCTCATGGTATTGTTGAAATAGATAATCAATTAAAAATTATTTTTGGTGAAGATGCTAAACAGTTAAAGAAAAATATTGATGATTTAAAATAAGATGTGAATTTTGCATCTTTTTTGTATACTATAATTTAATTGACTTTAAAAGATATATCAATTATAATTTAATTAAAGTAGGTGATGAGTTTAATGGAAAAAACAAAATTAATTGCGACTGTATGTGAAAGTAAAGATGAAAAAAGGCAAATAGAAGAATTTATAAAAAGTGGTATAGATGTTATACGTTTAAATATGAGTTATTCTGATCATGATGTATGTAGAAGAATAATTGGTATTATAGATGAAACAAATAAAAAATATAATTCTAATGTTGCTATTATGTTAGATTTAGAAGGTCCATGTATTAGAACAGGAAAATTTGTAAGTGGTAAAGCAATATTAAATACTGGTGATAAAATAAGAATATATATGGACGAAATAAAGGGGGATATGACTGGATTTTCAGTTAATTATCCCAATTTAGTGAATGATTTAAAATATCATACTAAAATAAAACTGAGTAAAGGTAATGTTATTTTACAAGTTATTGAAAAAGGTTTAGATTATGTAGTTTGTCAAGTATTAAAAGGTGGTGAAGTTAATGATAATTCAAAAATATATTTGCCTGAGACAAAACCAAACCGTAAATTTTTAACGAAACAAGATTATGAAGATATTTTATTTGCTAATGAAATGAATGCTGATTTTATTAGTGTGTCTTCTATTTCATCAGCTGAAGATGTTTTGAAAATTAATGATTTATTAATAGAGTTAAAAAATGAACATATAGGAATTTTAGCGAAAATAGAAAATAAAAGAGCTGTAGATGATATTGATAATATTATAAATATTGCTGATGGCGTTATTTTAGATCGTGGTGATTTAGGTATTGATATGCCTATAGAAGTTGTACCAAATATTCAAAAGAAAATAATTCATAAATGTTATGAACAAGGTTGTTTAATGATAATTACTGCTGAATTTAATAGTTTTTTAACAAAGAAATCAGTACCGAATAGAGCGGAGGTATCAGATTTATCTACACTTGTTTCTGATGCTATTGATGCAATTATGCTAACAAGTGAAACAACTGTTGGTGCTCATCCTATAGATACAGTGAGAATAGTTAGTAAAATAATTAAAGAATCAGAGGATAGTATTGATTATAAATATTTTTTTAGGAATTCTCTTTCTACTAAAAAAAAGAATATAACTTCAACTATATCTTCGAGTGTTGTTTTAGGTGCTAATGAACTTGAATGCAAGGCAATTGTTGTTGCGACTAATTTTGGTAGGACTGCTCGATATATTAGTCAATTAAAACCTCCTTGTCCAATAATAGCTGTGGCTTCAAAAAAAGAAGTTGTGAAGAGTTTGCAATTAAATTTTGGTGTACTTCCTTTAAATGGTGATGGTGATAATTTAGAACAATTGGTTGAAAATGTAAAGGAAAAAGTAACTAAGGAATTAAGCTTAAAAAAAGGTGATAAAATTATAATAACTGGTGGGTATCCATTTAAAAGTGTAAGGCATACAAATTTTATGCAAATAGAAGAAATATAAAAGAATAGGGAGGAATATTTATGTATGATTTAGGAGAGCATTTTAAAATAGATATGAAGTCTGCTTTAGCAAATCCAAAAAGTATTGTTCAAGGTAAGAATTATAGATTTACAGTATTAACTGAGAGATTAATAAGATTAGAGTATAATGATAATGGTAATTTTGTTGATGAACCAACACAATTAGTTTTATATAGAAATTTAAAAAAGCCTGAATTTTCAGTAGAAGAAGATACTAATTTTGTAGTTATAACAACAAAGTATTTTAAGTTAACTTATATTAAGGGAAAATCTTTTTTAGGGGGTAAGGCATCTCCAGCTGCAAATTTAAAGGTTGAATTATTAAATACTGATCGTTATTGGTATTATGGTCATCCTGAAGTACGTAATTTTGGTTTACCAAATAGTTCTTTAGAGGAAGGTGGCCTTAAAGGAAAAGGATTATATTCACAGGACGGAATTGCTAGTATTGATGATTCTTCTTCATTAATTTTAAATGAGAATGGTAGTGCTAAACATTTGGCTGACTTAAGGATTGATACATATTTATTTATGTATAATAAAGATTTTGAACTTGCTTTAAAAGATTATTATCAAATAACTGGATTTCCTGCGTTAGTTCCAAGATATGCTTTGGGCAATTGGTGGAGTAGCAATTATGATTATGATGATTTAAAATTAAAAACATTAGTAGATACATTTGAAAATAAAGAAATACCATTATCAATTGTTGTTTTAGATAAAGATTGGCATAATCGTATAAAATTAAATGATAAAACCTTAAAAACTGGATTTACTTTTAATAAAAATTATTTTAAAAATCCTAAAGCAATGATAGATTATCTGCATTCAAAGAATGTTCATCTGGGATTAAGTATAGATCCAACTCCTGGAATTTATAATATTGATACATATTATAATGAAGCTTTGAAATATCTTTCAAAGGAAAATGATAGGATACCATTTAATATTTTGGATTCAAAGTTCATTGATGTATATTTTAAATTGTTTATTCATCCTTTAGATTTATTGGGTATAGATTTTTATTGGCTTGATACAGATGAAAATAAACCAGAAATAAATTTATTAAAGCATTATCATTTTTCTGACATGAAACGAGATTTTAAACGTCGCCCATTGTTACTTTCAAATGGCAATAATATAGCACCCCATCGTTATCCAGTATTATATTCGGGTAAAACAAGTGTGTGCTGGAATACATTAAGGAAAATACCATTTTATAATAATAATAGTTTTAATAATGGAGCACCATTTTGGGCACATGATATTAGTGGATATTTTAAAGGAACGGAAGATAATGAATTGTATTTAAGATCAATTCAACTCGCAACATTTTCTCCAATTTTGAAATTTGGGGTTGATAAGGGTCATTATTATAAAAGAGAACCATGGAGATGGGATATTAAGACTTATACGATTGCTAAAGATTATTTGTCATTAAGGCATAAATTAATTCCCTATATTTATAGTGAAGCATATAAATATCATAAATTTGGGGATCAATTGATAAAACCATTATATTATATTAATAAAAGTTTATATGATGACGTTTTATATCGTAATGAATATTTTTTTGGTACTTCTCTTTTTATCGCACCAATAATAACACCAAAAGATGTTGTCATGAATCGTGTTGTTCATAATTTTTATCTTCCTGAAGGAATATGGTATGATTTTGTTACGGGTAAAAAATTTCCTGGCAATAAAAGTTATATTAGTTTTTTTAGAGATGAGGATTATCCTGTATTTGCTAAATCGGGTTCTATTGTTCCTTTAAGTAATAATAAAGATTTAAATGATACAACGCCACCAACTGATATGGAAATTCATATTTTTCCAGGAACTAGTAATTCATATACTTTGTTTGAAGATGATGGTGTGAGTGATTTGTATCGTAAGGATTATTATATATTAACGCAAATTGAATATACATATATGCCAAACAATTATAGTGTTGTAATTAGAGCAATTGATGGTAAAAGTGGAATTATTCCTGAAAAGCGTAATTATAAAATTATTTTTAGAAACACAAAAAGGACTGAAGATGTAACTGCATTTTGTAATAATACATCATTGTCATTAAAAACTTATATTGATGGGCCTAATTTTGTTGTTGAAATTAAAGATGTTCCAACAGTAGGACAATTATCTTTGAGTTGTAAGGGTAAGGATATTGAAATAGATGCGGTTAGATTAATAAATGAAGATATTGAAAGAATAATTAGTGATTTACAAATATCAACTGAAATGAAGGAAAAAATTGATAACATTTTGTTTAGTACACTTGATATAAAGAAAAAAAGAATTGAAATACGTAAATTATCAAGAGTTGGTCTTGATAAAAAATTTGTTAAAATGTTTATAAAATTGCTTGAATATATTGGTGAAATTTAAAGAGGTTACATTAGTAACTTCTTTTCACATATTTTCACATATTTTTGTCAAACTTTATCCATAATTTTTTAGTACTATTATTACAGAGCCGAAGAAAAGCTCTAGGAAGGGAAGTGATAGATGAGAAAATAGTAAAATAGTGTTATACTATTAAAAGAGGCGATTAATTAATGTATAAAATTTGTTTAGTTGAAGATGAAAAAAATTTAAACGATCTTATAAAATCATATTTGGAAAGAGAAGGCTATCTTGTAACGCAATATTACAGTGGAAAAGAAGCTTTAAATCACACAACTGATAAAGTTGATTTATGGATATTAGATATAATGTTAGGTGATGAAATAAGTGGCTATGACATTATAAAAAAAATAAAAGAAAGCAAAGATATTCCTGTAATATTTACATCTGCTAGAGATCAAGATTTAGATAAAATAATTGGTTTAGAATTAGGAAGTGATGATTACATAGCTAAACCATATTCTCCCAAAGAATTGGTATTAAGAGTAAACAACATAATAAAAAGAACTTATGTTGCACAAGGAAAGACAATTGAATATGGACCTTATGAAATTGATTTAGATAAAAGACTAGTAAAAAATGATACTAAAGAAATTTCTCTCACTACTTTAGAATTTAATCTACTAATAATGTTTATAAAAAATAAAAATAAATCATTTTCAAGGAACCATATATTAAAAAATGTCTGGGGTGATGATTATTTTGGAAGTGATAGGGTAGTTGATGATCTTGTAAGAAGGCTTAGAAAAAAAATGCCTGAATTAAGATTAAATACAGTATATGGATATGGATACCGTCTATCATGAAATTAAAACATAATTTATATAGACAAATATTAACTATTGTATTAGTTATGTTTGCACTTATTTATATAAGTTTTGCTATTGTTTTTCCTAAAGTTTTATTACCAATATATGAAAAAAATATATACTTATATTTAAAAAATCCATTAGATGTAGTTCAAAACGATACCTTTTCAAAAGAAATTGATAGTAAAATAGCATATATTTATATAGAAAATGATGTTATAACAGTATCAAGTAATATGAATAAAGTAACTAATCTTCCAACTAATCAAATTATAAAAAACATAAAAGGGGAATATGGTAAATTTAATTACAAAAATAAAACATACTATTATTATACAAAAAAAGACGAAAGTAGTTACCGTGTTGCTATAACAAGCGATGCTTATATTCGTCAAATGCGGACTGACATATTAGAAGCATTATTCCCTGTTTTATTTATTACCTTGTTACTTATGATTGCAATAGTAGCTTGGTGGAGTCAGTTCCTCGCCCAGAAAATTCATCATCTAAAGGAAAAAGTAGATAATTTAGATAATGATAAATATGTTGATAAATATACATATAAAGTAGATGATGAATTAAAAGTCTTGTCTAATGCTATTGATGAAATGAAGCTTACCCTATTAAAGGGGGAAGAATATAAAAACCAAATGTATCAAAATATTTCTCATGATTTTAAGACACCTCTCACCGTTATAAAGTCATATATAGAAGCAATTGAAGATGGCGTGCAAGATGAAAAACACGGATTAAAAATAATAAAACAAGAAATAAAAAAATTAGAAATAAAAGTACACTCCTTACTATATTTAAATAAATTGACGTATTTTAAAGATATGGATAATTATAAAAGTGATGTAATAAATGTAACAGAAATACTAGAACAATCCGTATCTAAATTTAAAATGACAAGGCCAGATATTAAATGGCAAATTGATATATTAGATAAAAAAACTGATTTTAAAGGTTCGATCGACATGTGGGAAGCGATTATTGATAATATCTTAAGTAATTTTATTCGTTACGCAAATAAAATAATAAAAATAACGATAAAAAATCATCGCATCACATTTTATAATGACGGTCCTAATATAGATGAAAATATTTTAAATGACATGTTTACTCCTTATAAAAAAGGTATTAAAGGCCAGTTTGGATTAGGGTTATCAATAGTAAAGCAGACATTAACTCTGTTAGGCTATGAGGTATCTGCAAAAAATGAAAAAACTGGTATATCATTTACAATAAAATAAGAAAGCTTATCTCTCAAAGCTTTCTTTTTAATATAAAAAAGTTCAAATAGAACTTTATACAGATAATTTATTTTTAATAGTTTTTAATTCACGAGCAGTAATTCTATATTTTTTTCCGTCAATAGTTACTGTTTGTAAATTTGGTTTAAAAGCGTGTTTAGTAGCGTTTAACGCATGAGAACGACGATTACCAAATAAAGGTTTTGCTTCAGTTATTTTTTTTGCCATAATATCCCTCCTTAAGTTTTTTCCTACGTCCTTAACTTTACCATATTATAGTAAATAAGTCAAATGCAACACCTAAAATTTATTAATTTTGTACAAATCCAATATAAGTTTTACTGTTCCTTTTTTTATTTTTTAAAACATATGATTTACTTTTTTCTGGTTTACTTAAATGAACTATCTTTTTTTCTTCAGCAAATATTTCATATAGTTCATCATTAATTATATTATCAAAAACAGTTTTTAAACTTCTCGCGCCTAAATTAAGTGCAAGGGCTTCATCTGAAATATAATCTATTAAATCTTCATCATAAGTAAATTCAACGTCAATACCTTCAAAAAATCTTTTATAAGTATTTAAAGGACTTAAATTAGATTCTAATAATATTTTTTCAAAATCTTTTTTACTTAATGAGTTCATTGCCACTAGTTTAGAAAATCTACCAGCAACTTCTCTCATAATACCTCTATCAGTAAAATCTTTAATAGTTATATCTTCATATTCTTCATCTTTTGTAATACCATCAAAAGCACCTAAAGCTACAACTGTTAGTTTAGAAGTATCAAAACTTATCATTTCTCCACCAATGCCGTCTTCGGAAAATGAAACAACACCTCCATCTAACAGCTTTAGTAGTGATCTTTGAACACCTTGTCTTGAAGGGCCATCTTCATTTCCAATGCTGCTACTTGTTGCGAGTTTATCAAATTCATCAATAACTAATATTCCTTTTTGGGCTATATTAATATCCTCATTAGCTTGAGCATATAAATCATTAAGCATTTCTGAAACATCTCTACCAACATATCCTGTTTCTGTAAATGAAGTTGCATCTTCAATAACAATTGGAATACCACACATTCTAGCAATTTGTTTCAAAATTTCAGTCTTACCAGTTCCGGTTGGACCATATACAATAATATTTTCCTTTAATTTAGAAATTGTATTATCATCTAAATCAGAATTAATGACGGCTTGATTTTTATAAATAGAAGCAAGTATCTGCATAACTTGATTATCCTGAGAAATAATAGTATTTTTAATAGAATTAAACATTTCAGATATATTTAAATTGGAGAAAGTAACTTCTTCTTCATCCTCATGACTACAAAATTTTAATATTTTTTCATCGTTTATTTCTTCAAAATTATTAACTTCATCATTAAATATATAAAAGTTACCATCTTCTTTAGCTCTTTCATTTAAGATATTTTCAATGTCATTAGAAAACAAATCTAAAGAAGTGCAGGAAACAGCACAGAAATCATCAATTTTGTCATTAACATTTAAAGCTTGCCCAGGAGATGATTTGAGAGATACAAATAAATTAACATCTTTACAAAAAAATCCAAAATCAAGACCTGTATTTTCGTAATACACCATTAACTTATCATTAACTATTTTTTCTTTTCTTTTGAATATATTACAGATGCATAGATTTTCCAGAACATCATCTAATCCAAATGCATCTAAAATATTATCACATTTCATATAAAAACCTCCTAAATAAATTATTAAATATTATAGCAAATTGCAAAATATAATGTAAATAAAATCTTTTATAAAAATTCAAATTATAGTAAAATAATTTAAGGAGGGATAGTTATGTATGCACCACTGAATATAAAAACAAATAATTCACTTTTAAAAAGTACAATTAAAATTGATGAGCTTATACAAGCGGCTTTAAAATATAATATAAAAGCTTTAACGCTTACTGATCAAAATATGTATGGTGCACTTGAATTCTATACAAAATGTATACAAAATAATATCAAACCAATAATTGGTCTTGAAATAAATATTAAAGAAAAATTAATACTATATGCGGAAAATTATAGTGGATATAGAAATTTGTTAAAATTAACAACATTAAAAGATGAATTAACCATAAATGATTTAAATAACTATTCCGATAATTTAATTTGTCTTTTACCTTATGAAAGTAAAAAAATATATAATCAAATAAAAGAAATATATAAATATATTTTTATTACCTATAAAAATGAAGAAGAAAAATCTAAAATAAGGGCATCAAACATTTTATATATGGATGAAATACTTTGTATAAATAAAGAAGATGAAATATATTTAAAATACCTAAAAGCAATAGATGAAGGAAAAAAAATAACTGAAATAACTAATATACAAAATAAAAGTTTGTTGCCTTTAAAAAACTTTGATAAAAATAATGAATATTTTGTTGAAATGTGTAATTTAAAAATAGAAACAAATAAAGATATGCTTCCAGTATATGACCAAAGTATAGATGCATTTCAAAATTTAAAAGATAAGTGCATAAAGGGGATGAAAAGAATTTTTGGTGATAAAGCACCAAAAAAATATGCTATTAGATTAAAAAAAGAATTAGAAATTATCAATAAAATGGGATTTTGTAATTATTTTTTAATTGTTGCAGATTATGTTAAATACGCTAAAGAAAATGATATTTTAGTTGGACCGGGTAGAGGAAGTGCGGCTGGATGTCTTGTTGCATATTGCCTAAACATCACAACCATTGATCCTTTAAAATATAACTTACTATTTGAAAGATTTCTAAATCCTGAACGTATAACAATGCCTGATATTGATATTGATTTTGAAGATACAAAAAGAGAAAAGGTTATAAAATATTGCATTGAAAAATATGGAAGCAAAAAAGTTGCTTTAATAGTAACTTTTGCTGCATTTGCTTCAAGACAAGCAATAAGGGATATAAGTAAAGTGGTAGGTGCAAATCAAAAGAAGACAGATGAATTATGTAAATTAATAAATTCAAAATTAAATCTGAAACAAAATTATCAGGATATAAAAATAAAAGCGTTTCTTAAAAACAACCAAGAATTTAAATCAATATATAAAATAGCCTCAAAAATTGAAGGCTTAAAAAGACATACATCAATACATGCAGCTGGTATTATAATGTCAAAAGAAAGACTAGATGATTATATACCACTTGATAAAATAAATGATATTTATGTTAGTGAATATGATAAAGATTATTTGGAACAATTAGGCTTTTTAAAAATGGATTTTCTAGGATTAAAAAATCTAACACTTATATCTAATATTTTAAAAGAAACAAATCTTAAATTTGATGAAATAAAAGAAAATGATAAATTAGCTCTAAATATCTTTAAAGAAGGAAGAACAATAGGTATATTCCAATTTGAATCTGATGGAATGAAGAATTTTTTAAAAAAATTAAAACCATCAACATTTGAAGATGTAGTATCCGCACTCGCATTGTTTAGACCCGGACCGATGAAAAATATAGATTCATATATCAAAAGAAAAGAAGGAAAAGAAAAAATAGATTATTTTCATGATGATTTAAAGCCAATATTAGAATCAACATATGGAGTAATTGTTTATCAAGAACAAATCATGCAAATAGCGCATAAAATGGCCGGATATACTTTGGCTCAAGCTGACCTTTTAAGAAGAGCTATGAGTAAAAAAAGCGAAAGTATTCTTTTAAAAGAAAAAGATAAATTTATAAATGGTAGTATCAAAAATGGATATAGTGAAGATTTGGCTATTAGAGTATATGATATGATATTTAAATTTGCCGACTATGGCTTTAATCGCTCACATTCAGTCGCATATGGTATGATTTCATATAAAATGGCTTATTTAAAAGCATATTATCCTGAAGTTTTTATGAAGCATATGTTATCATCCGTTATTAGTAGTGAAGAAAAAACAAAAGAATATATTTATGAGTGTAGTTCAAATGGTGTAATAATAAATAAACCAAATATAAACTTAAGTGATAATGATTATAAAATAATAAATAAAAAAATAATATATCCTTTATCTCATATCAAAGGAGTTAATAAGATTAGTATAAATAAAGTCATTGAAGAAAGAAAAAATGGAAACTATAAAGACATTTTTGATTTTGTATCAAGATGCACTATGGATAAAACATCATTTGAAAATTTAATATATGCGGGAGTTTTTGATGAATTTGAAAATAAGCAAACATTAATTAATAATATAGATATAATATTAAATTATAGTGAAATAGGAAAATATGTAGATGATAGTTTAAAACCAGAGATAATTAAATATAAAGAATTTCCTAAAAAAATTCTTATGCAAAAAGAATTAGATGTTTTTGGTTTTTATCTAACTGTAAATCCAATAGGGGAATTTAAAAAAATATATAATGTCGTTGATTTAAAAAATATAAATAATTATTTTGATAAAAATATAACTGTTATTGTTAGTATAGATAAAGTAAGAGAAATAGAAACAAAAAATAAAGAAAAAATGGCTTTTTTAAATGTAAGTGATGAACTTTCACAAATTGAAGTAGTAATATTTCCTAAAGTATATAAGCAAAATTTATCTCCTGGGGAATTTTTGAAAATAAAATGTAAAGTTGAAAAAAGATTCAATGAATATCAATTAATTGCTAATGAAATAACAAAATTAGAAAATTAAATAACTTTAATTTTAATAAAAAATATGGTATATTAAATGTAGGGTGATAGCAATGAAGAATGAAAAGGGAAAAATAGTTTTAATTTATATTTTAATGATATTGGTAATTGTTTTAATAGTTGCGTTAACATTTGTTGTACTTAATAATAGTCCCAAAAATAAATTAGATAATGTTTCAACAACGAATAGTCAGCCACTTGATGTAAATCCATATCCTAATGTTAATACACAATGTAAATTTAGTGTTTCATTAGATGAATATAATGCATTATCAATGGCCGGATGTAAAGGTGGTTATACAAGATATGATGTAAATATAAATATTGATGGAAAAGATTTAGTTGCAACAGTTATATATTCAGACAAAACAACTAAAAAAACAGGTGTATTTATTAATGATAAAAAAGCAATAACAAAAATTGATAATGTTACAAGTATAAAGATGGGAATATTTGATAATAAGTTGTTTATTGCTGATAATTCATCAAACGCAAATCTTTTGGTTTATGATAATGCAGGGGTAAAATTATATGATTTAAAAATTGCATTAAATGAAGCAAAAGTAAAAGATCCATTATTAAATATAACTTTAACTGAAAATAATATAAAAAATAATACATTTACATTTGAAACAAATTTATTTACATTTCAAACTAAAGCAACTCAAAATAATCAACTAGTAGACGGTTCAATATACCAAGTAACATATAACAATAAAAAATTTAGTAAACCAACAATAAAAGGATAGTTAAAAGCTATCCTTTAGTTTATTTAAAATATTTGTTTTTTCCTCATTATTGCACTTTTCCCAAACAAGGTTAAAGAAAACGCCAAGACCTGGTAAGGTAATTTCATCTTTGTCATTAACAGAAGCATCAATGGAACTCTTTATTTCTTTAATCGAGGCTCCTTTAAAATTATTTAGAATGTGCGTTTTAATATTTGTATTCATAATATCAAATCCTTTCTATTTATATATTGCTTAAAAAAACAATAATTATGCAAAATTATATTGCAAACACACGTTTGGTTTTGCTATAATTTGTATTGAGAGATTAGAAAGGAAAAATATGAAAATTAATGCAATAAAAAAAATGAACTCAAAATATAAAATACAGTTTGATAATAATCAAACAATAATTACATATGATAATGTTATATTGGAAAATAATTTGCTATATGATAAAAAAATAACTAGTGAAATCTTAAATAAAATAAAAGAGGATACAAATTATTACGAAAATTATAATAAAATATTGAAAAAAATTTCTAGAAAATTAAAAAGCGAGTGGGAAGTTAGAAAAGAACTTGAAAATAATCAAGTAAAACAATATGATATAGAAAAAATAATAAATAAATTAAAAAATTTAAATTTATTAAATGATAGAGAATTTGCTAAAGCATACACAAATGATCGTATGAGTTTAAGTATGGATGGTCCTTATAAAATAAAACAATTTCTAGAAATCAATAAAATAGATGATATTTTTATTCAAGAAGCACTAGAAAATTTTAATGAAGAAATTATTATAAAAAGAATAAATAAGATAATTAATAAAAAAATTGAGGCTAATACAAAAGATACCGACTATATTTTTAAACAAAAGATGAATTTATATTTATTAAACTTAGGTTATGATAAACAAGATATCACAAATTGTTTAAATAATGTTAAAATTGATAATAATAATTTAGAAAAAGAAATGATAAAAATATATGATAAGTTAAAAATAAAATATAGTGGTTATGAACTAAATAATAAACTAAAACAAAAACTATTTTCAAAAGGATTTACAGCTGATCAAATAAATGATTTTATAAATAAAAACAGTTCATTAATTTGAACTGTTTTCTGAACTTGAAGATGAACTAGTTGAACTTGATGATAATGAAGCAGCTACAGTACTATCATATGATTTTTTTAATTCATCATCAGAAATATTTAATTTATATTTTTTTCTTAAAGCAACTAAAGCTTTAGTTTGTAATGTTGAATCATCATTAGTTTTCTCTTCAACAAGCTTATCAATTATATCACTTTTAACCTTTTTTAAAGCAGGTTTTGATTTTTGCTTAATACGGTAAATAATGTGATAACCATAATCAGATTTAACCGGTGTTTTACTATATTCACCATCTTTTAACTCATTAGTAGCATTCCAAAATTCATCAACAACAGAACCATATGTAACAGTTAATTTACCACCCTTACTAGCAGTTCCTTTATCATCAGAATATTTTTTAGCTAATTTTTCAAAATCTTCGCCATTATTTAATTTTTTAATAATCTTTTGAGCTTCTTTTTTAGCTTTTTTCTCAGCAGCTGTTTTTTCTTCGTCAGTCATATTATCATTTGTATTAGGACTTATCAAAATATGTTTAGCTTCAATATCACCAAATATTTTATTATCATAATAAGTTTGGATTTCAGAGTCTGTTAATTGATCTTTAACATAATTTTCAGTAACAACTTTCTTTTTATATTCTAAAATTAAAGCTTCTTTAAATTCATCTTCACCAGAATATCCAGCACTAGTTAAAGCGGATGAAAAATCTTTACCATAACTTTCATAAGATTTTTTATAAGACTTTAATTGTGATTCAGCATATGATTTGGCATCATCATCAGTTTTAATTTCTTTATTTACAATAACTTCATCAATCATATTAGTTAATGTAACAGCACCACCTTGTTTTTTTAATTCACTATATAAATCTTCAGCGGTGATAGTTTTACCATTTACTTTAGCAACTACTTCTTTTCCATTTTTTAAATTAGCTGTATTACCACATCCAGTTAATAAAAGTGTTATTACAAGTAGGCTTGCAAATATTTTCTTCTTCAAATAAATCTCTTCCTTTCATATTACATAATAAATAATAGCAAAAATCGCAAAAAAATTCAATCTTTTTGTTTCTTTTAATTCATAAGTAATCACATAAAACTCTTATTACCATAAAATAATGTGAAAGGTATAAAAAGGAGGATGATTAAATATGTGTAATTCAACAACACCTTCAGCTGCAATTGTATTAGTATTATTTATTCTTTTAATAATCATACTTGGAGCTTACCTATAAGCCCTAGAAAGGAGTAATTATGTCTTGCAATAGTTCATGTGAAAAACCATGTGGACGAAGTAATAGTTATCTAATAGTGTTAGTCTTATATATACTATTAGCTATTTTACTCGGCTCTGCTTTTATTTAAGAAAGAATATTCTTTCTTTTTTATGTATTGGAAATTTATTTTGTAAAATTGAAAAAGGTATAAGTTCGTGTAAAATGTTAAAATTTACTTTGAAAAATTTTCTCTTTATGGTAAACTATATATAGAGTTTGTAAGCCACAGGGTTTAAAAAATCTTGTTTTTATTTTCAAAAAAATGGCTTTTTATATTGGAGTGAATTTATATGAATATATTATTTGAAATTTCTGATAGCATATTAATAGCTATTGCACTTGTTATTGTACTTATTTTAATTATTATTGCAGTGATTTATAAATTAGTAAGTAATAAAATGAAAGTTAAACCGATAAGTGAAGATGAAAGGTATGACAATGATATTCAAATTGTTAATGTTGATGAGCCTAATGTTTCTTTAACTGAGGAGCAGTCGAAAGCAAAAGAAGAATTAGAACGAGTTTTTAATCAAATGAGTGATGATTTAAAAAAACAAAATGAAACATCAAAAGATGATATAGATGAATTTGAAAGGCAACAAGAAGAAAGTGCTATTATAAGTTATCAAGAATTAATGGCTGAGGCAGAAAAATTAAAAGCAACTGCTAATGAATATGAAAGACAAGCTGAAGAAAATGCTGATATGAAAGTTTCATCTGCAATTAATACATATGAGGAACATTCAAAACAATTAGATATTGAGCAAAAACCTGTACATCAAGGATTCAAAAATTCGGATATTATTTCACCGATATATGGGATTCAAAATAAAGCATCAAAAAAAATAAAAAAACAAGATTCGGGTTTTAAAACAAATAGTATAATAGGTAATGCTTATAATGAAATTAATAACGATGAAGAAAAAATGGAAAATACGCAATTTTTAAATTCATTAAAAGAATTTAGAAAAAATTTATAAGCTAGAAATAGCTTATTTTTTTGGAGGTATGTATGACTTATAAAATAATAACGTTAGGGTGTAAAGTTAATGAATATGAAAGTGAAGTTATGGCTAATTTATTGGAAAATCATGGCTATCATAAATCTGAAACGCCTGATATTGCAATTGTAAATACTTGCACGGTAACGAACACGGCCGATAGTAAATCAAGAAAAATGATAAGAAGCTTACGTAGAAATTATCCCAATGCTATTTTAATAGTTTGTGGATGTATGATACAAAATAAAAAAGATATTGATATAGATGCAGATATAATAATAGGTAATCAAAGAAAAACAGAAGTTGTAAATTTTATTAAGGATTATAAAAATGAAAAAATAAACGCAATTGAAAGTATGGAAAATGCGGACTTTGAAAACATGAGTTTAAGCAATTTTGATTTGACGCGAGCATACATTAAAATTCAAGATGGATGTGATAATTATTGTACATATTGTATAATACCTTATGTTAGAGGTCATGTTAGATGTAAAAAACGTGATATTATTTTGAAAGAAGCAAAAGAACTAATAAAAAATGGACATGAAGAAATAGTTTTAACAGGAATTCATACTGGCAATTATCATGATGGCAATTATAATTTTGCTTCATTACTTAGTGATTTGGTTAAATTAGATGGCTTAAAAAGACTTAGAATATCTTCGGTTGAAGTAACTGAATTAAATGATCAAGTTTTATCTGTAATAAAGAATAGTAAAGTTTTAGTGAGTCATATGCATATTCCACTACAATCTGGTTCAGACGAAATTTTGAAAAAAATGAACAGAAAATATGATAAAAATTATTTTATAAATAAGATAAAAAAATTAAGAGAAATAAGACCAGATATAAATATTACAACAGATGTTATAGTTGGTTTTCCAACTGAAACGGAAGAACTTTTTAATGAAACGATAGAAACAATTAAAAAAATTAAATTTACAAAAATACATGTTTTTCCATATTCTGATAGAGAAGGAACTGTTGCTAGTAAAATGTCAAACAAAGTAGATGGCAAAGTAAAAAAGGAAAGAGTAAGAAAATTATTAGAAATATCTAAAGAATTTGAAATTGATTATATGAATAAGTATGTTAATAAAGAGATTACATTTATTCCGGAAGTATATCAAGATGGTTATTTAGTTGGACATAGTTCTAATTATTTAAATATAAAGGTAAAAAGCAATAAAAGATTACATGGAAATGAAATATTAATCAGGCCAAAAAAAGTTGAATATCCGTATTTGATAAGTGAAATTATTGAATATAAAAAATAAATTTGTTATAATTAGTGTGGTGATAAAAATGTATGAAAAAAATAATGAAGATGATTTTGTAAGAATAAGTAAATTACCAGGAAGAAATGAAAAATTTAATTTTCAAGAGGAAAATTCAAAACATATAAAAGAAATTATGGTAGGTGTTGCTATTGGACTTGCTGTGTTTGGTGGGACTATGGCAATTAATGTTGCTGAATCACAGAGTATGGTTAGGGCTACTGAAATTGTTTATGAAACGGATGTTGAAATTCCAAAATTAAATGGTTATAAATTGTTAATTCAGAGAAATGGCGTGGCTTTTTTTGAAGATCAAAATGGTAGAAAAGCTGCTAAAGTAAATGATATTGATGCGAATAATTATGCAAAGTATTATATTGAAAATGGTATGGTTAATTTTGATGAACCTAAAGAGCAAGTGCAAAAAAGATGAATTAAAGCCTAGAAAGGGCTTTTTTAATATTGATAGTTATTTTTTAAAAAGTTGGTATTAACTGTTTAAAGTTTATTTTAGGTATATTTGTAGGTGATTAAATGGAAACATATATTAAGGGAAATTTTAGAAAAGCAATTTTTTCATCGGAAAAAGGTTATGTAATTGGTTTGTTTAAATTACGTGAAACAAATGATGATTTACTGAATGATTATATAAATAGAACAATAACATTTACAGGATATTTTCATAATTTAAATGAAGATGATACATATATAATGTATGGTGAGGTTGTTAATCATCCAAGATATGGAATGCAATTTCAATCAAATAAGTATGAAAGAATTAAACCAACTGGAAAAGATGCTGTTGCAATTTTTTTGGCTAGTGATTTATTTCCAGGTATAGGTGAAAAACTTGCTAAAATTGTGGCTGAAACATTAGGCGATAATGCATTAGATAGAATATTAGCTGATCCATCTTGTTTGGATTTAGTACCAAAGTTGACTAGAAAAAATGCAAATAAAATTGCATCTAATTTAAAAAAATATGAAGAAAGTCATCAAGTTATCGCAAAACTGATTGATTTAGAATTTACTATGAGAGAATCATTAAATATTTATAATGAATATAAAGCAAATACTTTAAAAATTATTGATTCAAATATATATCAAATTTCTTATAATCTTCAAGATATTTCATTTATGAAGGTTGATAAAGCGGCTCAAAAATTAAATGTAGATTTATATGATATCCAACGGGTTAAAGCTGCCACATTATATACTATGAAGAATTTAATATATAAAAATGGAGATAGTTTTTTAAGAAAAGAGATTATTGTAAAAAATGTTAATAAATTATTAAATATAGATTTTGACGATTATGATGAAATATTTAAAAGATTAGAAGAAAGAGATTATATTGTAATTAGTAATGATGAATATTATCTTAAAGAAATATGGGATGCTGAAAATAATATTGTTGAAAGAATTTATTCATTAAAAAATAAAGAAAGAAAGAAATTCAAAAAACTAAATAGTTTAATTGAACAGCTGGAAGAAATTAATGATATTAAATATAATGATCAACAAAAACAAGCAATAAAAAAGGCATTAGAAGAAAATATTTTAATTATAACAGGAGGACCTGGTACTGGAAAAACAACAATAATTAAGGCTATAACAGAATTATATCAACATATTAATAATTTGGATTATGATGAATTTACGGATATGCTTGCCTTACTAGCACCTACGGGAAGAGCTAGTAAACGTATGAGTGAATCAACTGTACTTCCTGCGTCAACTATACATAGATTTTTAAAATGGAATAAAGATAATAATGAATTTATGATTAATGAAGAAAATAAATCTAATGTAAAATTTGTAATAATAGACGAAGTTAGTATGATAGATATTAGTTTGTTTGATAGTTTACTTAAAGGTTTAAAAAATGATGTTAAAATGATATTAGTGGGTGATTATAATCAATTGCCTAGTGTTGGACCGGGTAATTTACTTAAGGATTTAATATTAAGTAACTGTGTTGATATAGTTCATTTAGATCATTTGTATAGACAAGATGAAAATTCATATATAATATCGTTAGCTCATGAAATAAAGAATGGAAAATTATCAGATAATTATTTAAAAACTTATAACGATTATACATTTTTAAAATGTTCAGCTAATCATATAAATAACAATTTAGTTAATTTGTGTAAAAAAGTAATAGAAAAAGGATATGATTACAAAAAACTTCAGATACTAGCGCCAATGTATAAGGGAGAAAATGGGATTGATAATTTAAATAAATGTTTGCAAGATATATTTAACCCTAAAAGTATAACTAAAAGAGAAATCAAAATAGGTGATACAATTTTTAGAGAAAATGATAAAGTACTTCAGCTTGTAAATATACCAGAAGAAAATGTATATAATGGTGATATAGGAATTATAAAATATATAAAATATGGTAACACTAAAGAAAATAAAAAAAATGAAATTTATGTTGATTTTGATGGCAATTTAGTAAAATATACTCCGAAAGATTTTAATAAGATTAAACATGGGTTTATAATTAGTATACATAAGAGTCAAGGTAGTGAATTTGAAATGGTTATTATGCCGATGTCGTTATCCTATAGAAGAATGTTATATAAGAAACTTGTGTATACTGGAATTACAAGAGCTAAAAAAAAGTTAATATTAATAGGAGAACCGGATGCGTTTTCATTTAGCGTTCATAATAATAATGAATATGTTAGAAACTCACATTTGCTTGATAAAATAAGGTATAAATTTGAAAATAATTGTTAAAATAAAAATGTATGCATACAAAACATCATATTCTAGCAAGTAGGTGATGAAATGAATACAGTTAAAAATGTTTGCCTAATGGCAATTGGAAGTGCTGTTACATTGGCTTATCAAAAGTATAATGAGCCTGTAAAAAATAAAATGAAACAAATTTTTAATAATGCACTTTGTGAAACTGATGAAATGTTAGATAAAATGATGTAAAAAA
>CAVDHX010000030.1:0-11728 GCA_963609095.1 Sphaerochaetaceae bacterium
GATCAGAAGGTAGTGTGTATGCGGAAGTTTGGTATACTGTTAAATGTAATTATCCTATTGCTTATTATAATGAAATATTAACTGGAAAGAAAAAAACTGTATATGGTTTTAAATTTTTAAATCATTATTTTGAATTTTCTTTTAATAAATTTAAATATAAAAACGTAAAAGAACAGGTCATTTTAAAACATTCTTTAATTCCATTTAAATTAGTTAAACAGGAACAAGATGAAATTAAATTGGTAAATCAAGTATTAACATATGAACAAGCAATTAATAAGGCAAAAGGTGAGTCTGTAAAAAAAATAAAAAGTAGATTAAAAAATGATGAGTATATTATTAAAAGCAAATATTTGAAAAGTAATGTTAATGAGAGTACAATAGAAGTGGAAATGTTTTTTTCAGTATATGAGGACATTACCGATTATCAAGAAATTGGGTGATAGATAATGATCAGACAAAGTATACTTCAGATTATTGGCGAGGTATGGCCAACTATTTTAATTAGTAGTGTGATTGCTATTAGTATGAGAATATTTTATTTAATAAAAAATAAACAAAAGCTGATATTTTATCGTGAATTTTTAGCTTTAGTTTTTATCATATATGTTTTGTGTTTATTTTATGTTGTAACATTTCAAGATGTTGGTTGGTCTTCTTCTAATTTTATTCCATTTAAAGAAATGTTTAGATATAAATTAGGTAGTAGATTATTTATAAAAAATGTTCTTGGAAATATTATAATGTTTATACCATATGGATTTTTTGTTTCATATTATTTGGATTTAAAAAAACTTTTACACGCATTTTTAATGGTACTTTTAGTATCAGTTTCAATTGAGGTAACACAACTTATGATAGGTAGAGTATTTGATATTGATGATATTATTTTAAATGTTACTGGTGGCATAATAGGATTTTATATTTATTTCTTTTTAAATGCTATTAATGATCATTTGCCAGCTATATTGAAAAATCCAATAGTTTATAATATAATTATTGTAATATGTGTGTGTTTAATGGCACTTTATATGTTTAATTTAATAGGAGTAGGGTTTTAATGAACGATTTTGAAATATTTAATGAAACTGATGAAAAATTAGATTTAGAAGAGGAAAAAAAAATAATTGAATTTGCTTTAAAACATGAAAATTTAAATAATGTTATTTTTAATGTAATATTTGTAGATGATAAAAAGATTCAAGAAATTAATAGAAATTACCGTGGTATAGATAGAGTTACTGATGTTATTAGTTTTGCTTTAGAAGATGGCGATGATAATGTTAATTTTGAATTTGGCCGATTATTAGGAGATATTTATATATGTGTTCCAAGAATGAAACAGCAAGCTATAGAATATGGTCATAGTTTAAAAAGAGAAATGGGATTTTTAACTATTCATGGTTTATTACATTTACTTGGTTATGATCATATGACAAAAGAAGAGGAAAAAATTATGTTTACTAAACAGGAGTTGATTTTAGATGACTACGGTCTTTCGAGATAAATTAAAACAAAGGGGTTTTAAAAGATTAATAAAAAGTTTTGGTTATGCTTTTGACGGTCTTAAATATGCTTTTAAATATGAACAAAATATTTTAGTTCATATATTTGCTACGATAGTTGTAATATTTGCTGGAATGGCTTTTAAAATATCTTATTTAGAATGGATTAGTATATTTTTAATAATAGGTTTAGTAATTGCTACTGAATTAATTAACACAAGTATTGAAGCTACTATTGATTTGATTACTGATCAAATTAATCCGCTAGCTAAAGTTGCTAAAGATACTGCTGCTGCAGCTGTTTTAGTATTTGGTCTTACGGCTATAATTATTGGAATTATAATATTTTTACCTAAAATAATTAATATGTTTGGAGGAGTAATATGAGAAGCGGTTTTGTTAGTTTTGTTGGAAGACCAAATGTTGGAAAAAGCACTTTATTAAATCAAATTGTTGGTACAAAAGTTGCTATTACATCTGATAAACCTCAAACAACTAGGAATATTATTCAAGGAATTTATAATGATGAAGATAGTCAAATAGTTTTTGTTGATACACCAGGAATACACAAACCAACAAATAAATTAGGTCAACTTTTAAATAAAGGTGCTTACTATAGTATAGATGATGTTGATTTAGTATGTTTGCTTGTGGATGCGAAAGCAGGTCTTGGAAAAGGGGATAAGTACGTAATTGAAAAATTAAATAGAAATAAACCAGTTATTTTAATTATAAATAAAATAGATGGATTAAGTAAGGAAGAGGTTTTTTTAAAAATTAATGAATATAAAGATTTATATCCATTTGCTGAAATTGTTCCTGTATCGGCTTTAAAAAATAAAAATATTTCAGAACTTATTAAAGTTATTAAACAATATTTACCAGATAGTGTTAAATACTTTGATGATAATATAATTACAAATAGAAGTATGCAATTTATGATATCTGAGATTGTTAGAGAAAAAGTATTGTGGCTTACTAAGGAAGAAGTGCCTCATTCAGTAACGTGTGTAGTTGAAAAAATAGCAAAAGATAAAGATAAAAATATAATTAATGTTGCTGTTATTGTTGATAGAGATTCACTTAAAAAAATTATAATTGGTTCTAAGGGAAGTATGATAAAAAAAATTGGTATGCTTGCCAGAAAAGATTTGGAACAAATTTTAAATACAAAAGTATATTTAGATTTATATGTGAAAACAATTGAAAAATGGCGTGATAGAGAAAAATATTTAGTTGAATTTAATTTTAATGACTTTACTGAATAGAGTGTAAAGCTTGTAAAAAGCATTTGCAAACGTTTGTTCACTTTTGATATAATTAAATTGTAAGATAATTTGAATAAAATTATTAAATTAATATCATTATAATATTAGAGGTGAGAAGAAATGACAAAACAAGATTTATGGAATTTATTTAAAATTACTGGAAAATTAGAATATTATTTAGCTTATAAAAAAGAGGTAAAGAATGAATTTGGAGAAAGTGGAAGGAATAATAGTTAGTGAAACTAATTATGGTGAGTCAAGTAAAATATTAAATGTTATCACAAAAGAATATGGATTAATTTCTATTATCAGTAAAGGATGCAAAAATTTAAAAAGTTCACTTAGAAGTGTATCTTCTAAATTAACTTATGGTACATTTGTTATTTATTATAAACAAAATAAATTATCAACATTAAAAGAAGTTAATGTAATAAATAATTTTAAAAATTTAAAAAAAAATATAGCATCTATTAGTTATGCCGCTTATATATTAGAACTTAGTGAAGGCGTTATTAAACAAAATAACAATAATGATATATTTGATTTATTGATTGCTAGTTTAACAAAAATAGATGAAGGTTTTGATTCTTTAGTAATAATGAATATTTTAGAACTTAAATATTTAAAATATTTAGGTGTTGAACCTGTTTTAGATGAATGTGCTTTATGTGGTAATAAAACTTCAATAGTTACACTTTCAAGTTATAAGGGCGGTTTTGTTTGCAAAAATTGTTATAATAATGAAAAAATGGTTAGTGAAAAAACCATTAAGTTAATTAGAATGTTTAATTACGTTAATATTAGTAAAATTTCTAAAATTGATATAAATACACAATGTAAAAATGAAATCAATTTATTTTTAGATGATTATTATTCTAGATATACAGGACTTTATCTTAAAAGTAAAAGTTTTATTAAAAATTTACAAAGACTTATTAAATAATATATTTTTGATAAACGGAGTTTCCGTTTTTTTATTTTCAGTTTTGATTTAAATGCATAAAATAAATTGGAGGATTTATATGAAAAGGAAATGTTTAAATCAAAATTATGAAATTATAAAAAAGAGATTAGAAAATACTAAGCTGTGTTATGTGCAAGGACCAACGGGACCAAAGGGAGATATCGGACCTACTGGATTAAAAGGTGATATTGGGCCAACAGGACCAAAAGGTGATAACGGACCAGTTACAATTGATATTGGAAATACCGAAACAATAGATGCTGGTATGAATGCTACTGTTATTAATAGAGGAACAAATAAAGAAGTTATATTGGATTTTAGAATACCAAAAGGTTTAAAAGGGGATATAGGTTCAACAGGACCAAAAGGTGATACAGGTCCTAGAGGTTTGCCAGGCGAAATTGGAAGGGCAGAACATATTTCAATTGATGAAACAACTACAGTTGAAGCGGATGAAGAAGCACAAGTTTTAGATGATTTTGAAAATTTAGTTCATCATTTATCATTTTATATACCAAAGGGTAAACAAGGCCCTAGAGGTATTGCAGGTCCGGTGGGACCTGCTGGATTAGAAGGCGAAAAAGGGCCAACGGGACCTACTGGTCCAGCATTTTCTTCAGCTTATGCAATGAGATTTTTAAATCAACAACAACAACTTCAAATACCTCAAAATCAAGAGGTTATTATTCCTTTTAATGAACAAGGCTCTGCTTTTAATGCAGAATATGTAACAAATGGTATTAAGGTTAAGGAAACAGGCTTTTATTTAATAAATTATTATTTAAGTGGAGCCCCTCAAGATGATGCAACCATTACTTTAAAAGTAGAGGCAAATAATTTAATTGTTGCTGGTAGTCAAATAAGTGCTGAATGGACTCAAGAATTTATTGGAAATGTAGGTAATACTATAATTGGTGCTTTAAATGAAAATGATATTGTTACTTTAAAAATATCTTCTTTAAATGCTACATCACTTTCATTTAATGGTAGTACGAACGCTACTTTATGTATTAATAAAGTACATTAAAAATTTATTTATCATCAAAATTAATTGTGATATAATTAATGTAGGGAAGGTGAGAAGATGAAAAGTAGTAAAATGGTTGTCATGATTTTACTTATTATTGTGTTATCTGTGTTATGTACTTTGTTTGCAACTGGGACAATTAAATTAGATAATTTAAAAAAAATTGAAACAAAAGAGGATAGCTTTGAAAAAAAAGATACAAAATTTTCAGAAAAAGAAGCTATTTCAAAGGGAACAGCATTATATGATAAAGCAAATGAAATATATTCTGTTTGGAAATTATTACCATATTGTGGTTATAATTTGGAAGATACTTATAATCAAGATGGTATTAGTTTAGATACTACAAATTCAGATGCAAAATTTTATCCATCTAAATATAATAGCGTTGATGAATTAAAAAAAGATTTATCTAAATATTTATCAGACAATATTATTGAAAAAAATGTTGTAGAAAATGGTGATGTTTTATTTTATAAAGTATATAATGGTAAATTATATTGTAGAAAAACACTTGGTAATGGTTGGTTTTCTACATATTTAAATAAATATGATATAAAAGTATTATCAATTGAGAAAAATAAAATAACATATAATATTACATCTTATTATGCTAAAGATTACACAAAATGTAATTCAAGTGGTAAGTTAAGTATATCTAGTTGTGAAAAGTCAAATATTGAAACAAAAGAGACAAACTTTGCTATAGAAAAGATAAATAATAATTGGGTTGTTACTGATTTTACATTACATGATTAAAAATTATTTTTAACTTATATTCTTATTTATGACTCATGATAGAAGGGAGTTGGATGTGTGTTTTGTCCAAATTGTGGTAAAAAAAATAATGAGAAGGCTATTTTCTGTGAAGCTTGTGGAACTAAAATAGAAGATAATAGTCCTAAAGAATTTAAACCTAAAACAAATCAAAAATTAAGTAAAAAAAATAAAAAAATTATAGGAATAGTTTCAATTTTAGCAGTGATTTTAATTTCAGGTTTCTTTATAATTTCTAAAAATTATAAACCTAGTGAAATTGCTAAAGGATATTTTGAAGCACTGATGAATAATGATGCAGATAAACTTTATAAATATTTAAATGTTAAAGATAGTGATTTAACTAGTAAAAAAATATTTAAAGTGGTAACAAATTCAACTTCAAGTAAACTTAAAAGTTATGAAATTACGAGTGAACAAATATCATCAGATGGTAAAAGAGCTAGTGTTGTGTTTAACTATACATTAAATGATGATTTATCTTCGCATGTAAAAACAGTTTATTTAGTGAAAGATAATAGTAAAAAAATGTTATTTTTTGATAATTGGAATGTAAGTGATACTGGTTCATCATTATTAACTAATTATGAATTAACTTTATTTAAAGGTGCAACTATTAAATTAAATGGTGTAGATTTAACAAAATATAAGCAAAAAACATCTTCAAGTTATTATGATACTTATAAAATTTCTGAAATATTTAAAGGAACTTATAGTGCTGAGATAACATTAAAAAATGGTTTGTCTACAACTGAAAAGTTAGTAATTTCTTCTTATTCATCTTCTATTAATAAATTTGAATTAGATGATAATAATAAGAATAAGTTAAAAAAACAAATTAGTACTGATGTGGATAAATTATATGAATCTGCTATTGCTAAAAAAATGTTTAGTGACATTAAAAAAAATTTTGAATATTCAAATTCAAACTTAGAAAAATTAGAAAAGGCATATAATAGTTTCGTCAATTACATAGAATATAGTAATTTGAAAGAATATTCAGTTAAATCAGTAAGTATTTCTAATATAACTGTAAATACTGATGGTGATTTATATGTTACAGCTAATATATCATATAATTATACAGCAAAGAAGTATTTATCTGATGAAGAAATTAATAAAGAAAATAAAGATACAGTTTATTTAACATATGATTATAATAATGAATTTAAATTAGTAAATATGACTGGTTTAGATACATATTTTTCAAAAATTTAAGGAGGAAAATTAATGGCAAAATTTTGTATATATTGTGGTAAAAAATTAGAAGAAAATGAAGTGTGTGATTGTCAAAAAATAATACCTACTTCTCAAGAAAAAAATTTAATGACAGATTTATTAGATGTTTTTAAAGGTATGTTTGTAAAACCAATGGATATTTTAAAAGAATATACTAGTAGTAGTTCGTTTGGATTGGGGTTAATTTTAATTGGTATATTTGCTGTTGTAACGTCGTTATTCGCATTATCAGTTGTAAAAAACGCTTATTCATTAATTATGGGTAGTATTGGTGTTAGTGGTTATTCTACTTTGAATTATGGGTTAGGCAGTGTTGATGTACCATATTTAAAAGTATTTTTTACAACATTTGTAGTAACAATCATTTTAACCTTTATTTACACAGGACTTTTATACTTGGTAAATACTGTAATATTTAAAGGTGATAAAGATTATAAAAAAATATTTAGTATGTATGCAATAAATACAACAATTTCATCTGTGACACTATTTGTTTCAATTATTTTTATGTTTGTACATGTGACAATAGCTTTAATTATTTTATTTGTTGGTTTATTATTGAACTTAATTTATCAAATTAAATCTCTTAACTTATTGGGCGTTAAAGATGAAAATAAACATGGTTATATTTATGTTTTAACTCTTGTTTTAAATTATATTATTTTATTTGTTTTTCTAAGAATATTTTCATAAAAATGTGTAATTTCATATTATTTAATTGGTGTAAGGAATGATTATTTAACTGAAAAATATAGGATATGTTTCCTATATTTTTTAAAATTTTCTTTAGTATTTTATTTAGATATGTTTTTAACAAGGTCAAATGTATATCCTTGTTTTTTCATATTATTTATGAAAGTATCTAATGCAAGATAATTTCCTTTATTTTTAGGATGAAGTAAATATATGGCACCATTATGAACTCTTTTCGTTAATTCATTTAATGCTTTTTCTTTAGTTACGTTATCAGCAAAATCTAAATAATCCGCACTATAAAAATACGTTTTATATCCTAGATCTTTCATTATTTGTAGATGTCTAAAACTCCATTCACCTCTTGGTGGACGATATATTTTTTCCATTTGTTTTCCTGTTATTTTGTTATATGTGTCTTCGATATCAGTTATTTCTTTTAGATATTTTTTAAAGCTTTGTTTATTAGCTAATTTAGGCATTGCTAGATGATTTGTTGTATGATTTGCTATGGTGTGACCTTTACTGTCCATATTTTTTATTAATTCAGCATTATCTTCTATATATTTTCTGCATAGGAAAAATGTTGCTTTTATGTTGTTTTTGTTTAAAATATTGGCAATTTCTTTAACATATGTTTCATTACTTCCTTCATCAAAGGTTAGGTATAATACTTTTTTATTTTCTCCTAAGAAAAATGCGTTATATTTTTTTAATTCATCTATGTTTGCACCACCTTTAGGACGACTTTTATCTTTTTTATTATCACTCCACCAACCTCTTAATGAATTATCAATTTTATCATATTCTTTTTTATAATTAAAATTATTTTCAATTACTTTGATAATTCGGTTTGTTTCTGCTTTTATTCCTTTAGAATTTTTTACACTATAAATTAATTTATAGGTTCCTTTTTTATTTAATACTTTTCCTTTTATTTTTACTTTTTTAGTTAAATCTGTTTTATTATCATATGCTTTGAAACCTAGTTCTTTGTATTTTTGATTTTCTTTTATTGTAATGGTGTTTTCCCCATTTAAAATAATCTTTGGAGTATTGTTTATACTTTTTGATAAAAAATTATAATAAATTAAAAAACTTATAGAAATAAAAATAATAATTATAATAATTTTTTTCATTAATTTCACCTAGACAAATATATGCGTAAAGGAAAAATATAATGCATTGCACTTTTTTTATGATTCATATATAATTAAGTTAAGGGGATGGTGAAGTATGAAGATTACTAAGAATATAAACTCCAATATATTTAGAGAGTATGATATTAGGGGCGTATATGGAACTGATTTAAATGAAGATGTCGCATATACTATTGGTTTGGCTTTTGGTAGTTTTCTTCATGATTTGGGTGAAAGTAAAGTAGTACTTGGACACGATAATCGTGAAAGTCATAGTGAACTTTATCCAGCTTTAATGCAAGGAATATTAGATACTGGAATTAATGTATTAAGCTTAGGATTAGTAACAACACCAATGCATAATTTTGCAAAGTTGCATTATAATGTTAATGCGGGAATAATGGTTACGGCAAGTCATAATCCGAAAGAATATAATGGCTTTAAAATGTCTGTTAATAAAGAAAGTTCTCTTTATGGTTCTGATTTAGTTTCTTTTAAAAATTATTTAGAATGCTATGATTTTTATGAAGGACATGGTTGTATTATTGAAGAAGATGTTATGCCATTTTATGTTGAAAATTTAAAAAAATCATTGCATTTTGGTGATAAAAAAATTAAAGCTGTTGTTGATTGTGGTAATGGAACTGGTAGTGTATTTATTGAAAATATTTTAAAAATGTTTAATGTTGAGTATGAACTTTTATATTGTGAAAGTGATTCTAATTTTCCAAACCATATTCCAGATCCAGCTGTTAAAGAAAATATGAAGGATTTAGGTAAAAAGGTAAAAGAACTTGGCTTTGATGTTGGTCTTGCTGTTGATGGCGATGCGGATAGATGTGGTATGGTTTTAGAAGATGGAACATTTATTTCTGCTGATTTGATTATGCTTATATTTTATAGATCTTTATCTTCTAAAATGAAAGTTCGTAAGGGCGTGTTTGATGTTAAATGTTCTAAGGCATTAATTGATGAAATTATTAAATTAAATTTAGAACCTTGTATGAATAGAACTGGTAGTGTTTATTGCCGTGATTATGTTAGAGAAAATGATTTATCATTTGGTGGTGAATATTCTGGACATTTGTTTTTTAGAGATAGATATTTAGGATATGATGATGGTATATATGCTATATTGCGAATTTTAGAAATAATGTCTATTAATGGACTTAAAGCTAGTGAACTTTTAAAAAATATTAATAAGTATTTTTCTACTGATGAATTAAAAATATCAGTTACTGATGAAAATAAGTTTAATATTGTAGATGGTGTTATTAAATATGCAAAAAAGAAAAATTATAATTATAGTTTAGTTGATGGAATTAGAGTTACATTTGATGATGGGTTTGCTTTAGTTAGAGCAAGTAATACAGGCCCTAATTTAACTGTTAGATATGAAGCTAATAGTGGTAAAAGATTAGAAGAAATACAAAAGGAATTTACTAAAATTATTAATGATTTAAAATAAATCATTATAATTTGCCACAATAGTATAAAGGTATTACGAGGCCATGGTAAGGCTTTAATCGGCGTTCAATTCGCCGTTGTGGCACCATTTTTGATTAATTAGGAGTGTTATATATGAAGAAAAAGGGATTTACTTTAATTGAATTACTTGCTGTAATTGCAATATTAGGAGTTGTATTATTAATTGTTGTTCCTAATGTTACTAATATATTAAATCGCTCTAAAAATAGATTAAATAATGAACAGAAAAATGCTGTTATAGAAAGTGCGAGAAGATGGGGAACTGGTAATTTATTACTTAAAGATGGTAAATTATATTATAATAATGCTGTTAAAAGATATGTAACTATTGGTGAATTAAAAAAATATGGTTATTTAGAAGATAAAACTGTTAAGAATTTAGTTGATAAAAGTAATGTGTCTGATGATATTAAAATATGTATTAATTATAAGAATTATCAAAATGTATATTCTATTAACGATGATAATGAATGTTATAGTAATTATCCTGTTATGATGAAAAGAGATACATCTAAAGCATTTTGGCAATCTACTTATAATAGTAAAATATCAACTGTAGATGTTCTTACAAATAAAGATGTTCCAACTGATGCAGTAGAATCATGGGATGTATCGGAAAAACAAGATAAATCAGTAATGGCTTGGATTATAAATGATACTGAAAATAGTGGAATGTATAAACTTTATATAGGTGGGGATGGAGGTGTTTCTGCACCGGCTAATTCATCTTATTTGTTTGGTTCAAGTGGTAGTACAAATTATACAACATTTTATAAAACAATAGTGATGAATTTGGCAAACTTAGATACATCAAGGGTGACAAATATGGTGGAAATGTTTATAAATTGTATTAGCCTCACCAGTTTAAATATAAGTAACTTTGATACAAGTAATGTGACAAATATGCGTAGTATGTTTAAGGAGTGTAGAAGTCTTACCACTTTAGATTTAAGTGGCTTTGATACAAGTGAAGTAACAAATATGGGATCTATGTTTTATAATTGTAATAGTCTTACCAGTTTAGATGTAAGTAATTTTGATACAAGTAACGTAACAAATATGAGCTTTATGTTTTCTGACTGCACCAGTCTTACTAGTTTAGATGTAAGCAACTTTGATACAAGTAACGTAACAGATATGTCTTATATGTTTGGCTGGTGCAGAAGTCTCACCACTTTAGATTTAAGTAAGTTTGATACAAGTAATGTAACAAATATGTATGATATGTTTTGTGGCTGCAGTAGTCTCACTAGTTTAGACATAAGTCATTTTAATACAAGTAATGTGACAAATATGGGCGGTATGTTTTCTGGTTGTAATAGCCTTACCACTTTAGACGTAAGTAACTTTAATACAAGTAAAGTAACAAATATGGGTCAAATGTTTTATGACTGTAGCAGTCTCACTAGTTTAGATTTAAGTAACTTTAATACAAGTAAAGTAACAAAAATGAGTAGTATGTTTTATACTTGCATCAGTCTCACCAATTTAGATGTAAGTAACTTTGATACAAGTAACGTAACAGATATGGGCGGTATGTTTTCTCATTGCAAAAGTCTTACTAGTTTAGATGTAAGTAACTTTGATACAAGTAAAGTAACAAAAATGAGTGCTATGTTTTATAATTG
>CAVDHX010000031.1:0-26820 GCA_963609095.1 Sphaerochaetaceae bacterium
TCTTTTTTATTTTTTTTGTCTTCTTTTTTATTTTTTTTGTCTTCTTTTTTATTATTTTTGTTTTCTTTTTTATTGTTTTTTTCTTCTTTTTTTTCTTTCTTAGAAGCTTCTTCTTGTTTAGAAACTTCTTTTTCATAATTATCTAATAACCTATTAATATCAATATCTTTTTTATCAGGAAAAATTTCATCTAAAGATGGATCTTTAATATAATTATCACTATGTTTAAGTGTTGCGTTATCTTCTTCATCAAATAAATATTCATCATTATGCATTTTTCTTTACCTCTTCTTTACCAAAATATTCTCCATCTTTATCATAATCAATATAATCTTTATAGACTACAAATTTTGCTTTATTAACTTCAGCATATTTATTATTATTTTTCTTATTATATTCATTATATTCGTCTATTAATTCATTATATAATTTGGCATCTGAAATATAGTAATTATTAGCAGCTTCATAATTTGCTTTAAATGTTGTACATCTACTATTAGCCCTAACATCACCATATTCAATAGTGCAATTTTCTTTTAAATTCTTTGCAGTCGTATCAACTTTTTTAATAGCTGCCTCATAACTTGTAATAAAATCATTCCAGGCTGTCGCATTAGTAGATAACGTTTCAATATATAAATCTTCTTTATATTCATAAAACTTATTCCTTAAAGTTGAAAATTCATCAACAGCCTTATTAAAAGATGCATATGAATTTAATATTTTATCAGTTTTTTTCTTAGTAGCTGCTTTATCTTCTTTTAAACCATTTACCCATAAACAAGCACCTACAAATAATATAATAATAATTAATAAAACAACTCCAATAATTTTTAATGACTTCTTCATAACTTACTCCTCTACCTTCTCATACACTATATCAAATAACAAAAAAAATGTAAAGTATTGTACAAAACATTTTTTTCAAAAACAAATCACAATTATTTTATAAACTTGTAAATAAAGCGTACAAAATAATAAGTAAACCTAAAACAATTCTATACCAACCAAACACCTTAAAGTTATGTTTCTTAATATAACTCATTAAAAATTTAATAATAAACATACTTGTTATAAATGCAACTATCATACCAGTTAATAATATAGCAAGTTCTAATGAAGTAAATGCAAATCCATATTTAACTACTTTAAGTAAACTTGCACCAAACATAACAGGAATGGCAAGGAAGAATGTGAATTCTGCAGCTACAGTTCTTGATACACCTAGTAAAAGGGCTCCTACTATGGTTGCTCCTGACCTTGATGTTCCTGGAAAGATTGCAGCTATTAGTTGGAAAAATCCAATGATAAGTGCGGTTTTATAGGTAAGGTCTTTTAATGAGGTTATTTTTGGCTTTATGTTTTTGTTTTCTATAATTATGAATGCTATACCGAAGGCGATTAAGGCAATAGCAACGCATACATAATTATAAAATAACTTTTCAAAAACTTCATCAAATAATAAACCAATAACCGCTGCTGGTATACATGCTATTATTATTTTTCCCCATAGGTTAAATATATTTTTATCGATTTTAATGTTTCCATTGCTTTTTTTAAATGGAAATATATCTTTCCAATATATGATTACAACAGCCATGATTGCTCCTAGTTGAATTACAACTTGAAACATGTCATAAAATTTATTGGATACATTTAATTTAATAAATTCATTTAGTAGTATTAAATGTCCTGTACTACTAATTGGTAGCCATTCTGTTATTCCTTCAACTATTCCAAAGAAAATGGCTTTTATAATTTCTATCATATTTTATCTCCTACATTCTATATTTTCTTCACGCATTTTATTAAAAAATTTGATTGAATTTTTTTTGATGTCAAATTCTTCTAAGGTGTTTTCTTTTAATTTTAATACATCTAAATAATATTTTATTTCATAAGTATCAACTTTATCTTTTGAAACTGTTATTTTTATGTTATTGTTTGAAGCGTATTTTTTATTATAAGAAATAGAACTTTCTTTTATATTTTTTATTAGTTTTTCTCCATTTTCGTTTAAGGCAGTGTATGTTTTAGTGATTACTGCATTTTTGATATTATCTTCTGCATCATATACTACATATGTTTTTGTATTATCATTTATTGTAGATGATTTTACTGTTTTAGTGCATGTTTGTTTAAAATCTTCATTTTTTACGCATCCTGTTAGGGAAAGAACGCATAATATAGTTAATAGTTTTTTCATTATGCCTCCGGCTTTAATAATGATAATGCAACTTTTCCTTTTGTTAAGTCGATATCATCTACGTAGCAATCAACTATATCACCTACGCTTACAATTTCGTTTGGATGTTTTATAAATTTGTTTGCTAGTTTGGAAATATGAGCCATTCCATCATCATGAAGTCCAATATCTATGAAGACACCGAATGGGACAACGTTACGAACTGTTCCTTGAAGTTTCATTCCTATTTTTAAATCTTTTATATCTAATATATCTGTTTTTAATATTGGCTGTGGCATTTCATCACGTGGGTCTCGTCCTGGTTTTTTTAATGATTTAATAATGTCTTCTAATGTATATTCATCTGTTTTAAGTTTTATTGAATATTCTTTGATATTAATATTATCTAGTTTTTCTGATAGTTCTTTCGTTCCTATTTTTGACAAATCCATGTCAATTGTTTTAAGAAGGTTAAGGGTAAGGTCATAACTTTCTGGATGGATGCTTGTTTTATCTAGTATATTATTTCCATCTATTCTTAAAAAACCTATGGCTTGCTGATACACTTTATCACTTAATAGTTTTTTTGTTTTAACTTCGTCACGTGATGTTATTTTACCATTTTCGTCACGGTAAGAGATAATCTTATCTATATTTCTTTTTGTAAGGCCTGATACATATTTTAATAAGGAACTTGATGCGGTATTTATGTTTACACCAACGCTATTTACGG
Source organism: Sphaerochaetaceae bacterium (assembly GCA_963609095.1). Lineage (GTDB taxonomy): Bacteria > Bacillota_I > Bacilli_A > RF39 > UBA660 > Coprosoma. The sequence goes on from CAVDHX010000031.1 coordinate 2,919, forward strand.
CTTTTGTTACAACAAAGTCTAGTGATTCGGTTAGGTTTTTATTAGGAACGTCGTGCTGATAGGAACCTACTCCCATTCCTGTTGGTGGTATTTTAACAAGTTCTGATAATGGATCTTGAAGTCTTCTTGCTATGCTTACAGCGCTTCTTTCGTTTGGAGATAGGTTTGGAAATTCATCTGATGCGACTTTTTCTGTTGAATAGATTGAGGCACCTGCTTCGGATACTATTACATATTTACAATTTAGGTTATATTCTTTTATCATTTCCGCACAGAATTTTTCACTTTCACGTGATGCAGTACCATTACCTATTGATATTATATCGATGTTATATTTTTTTATTAATGAGGAAACTAGTAGTTTGTATTTTTTTAAATCATCTTCTTTGATGTTATTTAAAAATGGTTTTATGATTAAGGAATCTAAAAACTTTCCTGTCTTATCGATGACTGCTAGTTTACATCCGTTAACATATCCTGGGTCAAAACCTAGAACGTTTTTTTCTTTCATTGGTGGTTGCATAAGTAGATTTTCTAGGTTTATACCAAAGTTATGAATAGCATCTTCGCATGCTTTTTCTGTAAGTTCACTTCTGATTTCTCTTTCAATTGATGGAGATATTAATCTTTTATAACTATCTTTTATTGAATTTTCTATGATGTAGTTAAATGGCGCGGTTTTTTTTATTATTTTTTCTTTTAGATAATTTAATATTTTTTCTTCATCAATTTCTAGATTAACTGTTATTATTTTTTCTTTTTCGGCTCTATTTATAGCCATTATTCTGTATGGTTTAGCATATTTTACTTTTTCAGAAAAGTCATAATACATTTCGTATAGTTTTTTTTCATCTGAGGCATTTTTCTTTAGTTTTGTTTTTAAAATTCCTTCATTAAATGTATATTTTCGAATCCATTTTCTATATGCGGCGTTATCGCTTATCCATTCGGCAATGATATATCCCGCACCTTCAATGGCTTCATCTTGTGTTTTTATGTTTTCATTTATGAATTTTTGGGTTAATGCATCTAGTGCAATGTTATTTGGAAATGACATTATTAGTTTTGCTAATGGTTCCAAACCATTTTTTATAGCTTCTGTTGCTTTTGTTTTCTTTTTTTCTTTATAAGGTCTATATAAATCTTCTACTTCAATTAGTTTTGTTGCCTTCATTATTTGGTTTTTTAGTTCGTCTGTAAGTAATCCCTTTTCATCAATTAATCTAATAACATCTTCTTTACGTTCTAATAAGTTGAGTTGATACATGTATACTTCGTTTATTTTTTTTATGTTTTCTTCATCTAATCCGCCTGTTATTTCTTTACGGTATCGTGCTATAAAAGGAATTGTATTTCCTTCTTGAAGTAAGGATAGCGTTTTTTCTATCTGTGTGTTTTTTATGTTTAAATCACTACTTATTTGTTTGATAATTTCATCGTTCATTTTATCACTCTTTCCTATAACATTATACATATTAATCAATTTAATGTAAATAAATTCTAATATTTCTTAGAAATTTTATTGTTTAATAAACTTGCTTTTTTTATTATTTCAACTCCGTATTTTTGTTTAAGGTTATCTAACGTTTTTTCAAGGTTAGTACTTTGCTTTTTTGTTTCTATGCTTTCAAATAATGAAACTTGGTGGGTAGGATTTTCTACTAGTTTATCTAGTCTTATTCCTATTAGTCTTACCCCATTTTCTATATTCATTTCGTTTAGTATTTCTATTGATGTTTTGTTTACTTCTTCGGCTAAGTTTATTGCATTGATTAATGTTTTTTGATGGGTATATCGTTTAAAAAATCTATCTTTTAATGTGACGGAAATTACATATGCATATTTATTTTGTTTACGTAATTTTAAGGATACGTTTTCAGATAAGGCAAGCAAATATGGATTCAACTGTGATTTGTCAAATATGTTTTTATTTAATGTTATTTCGTTTCCAATTCCTTTTTGATTATTTTGGGATGAGTTTACTATGTCGGAGCCTTTGCCTTGAGCTTTATCTATCATTTCTTTGGCTTGATTTTTGAAATGTTTATATAATTGGTTTTGATTACAGTGGGCTAGGTCATAGATTGTGTTTATGTTTAGTTTATGAAGCTTTAATGCAGTTTGTTTGCCTATTCCAAATAAATCATCTACTTGTAATGGCCACATTTTATTTTTTATTTCGTATGAATATAGTGTATGAACTTTATATGGTTTTGAAAAATCTGATGCCATTTTAGCGCATAGTTTATTATTTGCAATTCCAATATTTACTGTAAAGCCTAGTTTATCTTTTATTTCTTTTTTTAATTTATAAGCAAATTGTAGTTCATTTCCATATAAATGTTTTACGGGTGTATAATCTAAAAAACATTCATCAATACTCATTTGTTCAATATCTGGTGAATATGAACGGATAAGGTTCATCATGTTATTACTCATTTGTTTATAGAATGAATAATTTGGTGGATATATGTTTAAATTAGGGCATTTCTTTTTTGCTGAATAAATTGTTTCTGCTGTTACTATTCCTAATTTTTTTGCGGGCATTGATTTTGCGAGTACTATCCCATGATTTGGTTTATCAATGCTTGCTATTATTGCATATGTATTTCTTATATCTTTTTCTCCTTGTTTTAAACGTAAAACAGCTGTCCATGATAAGAAGGCATTGTTTACATCAATATGCATGATTATTTTTTCCATTTTTTCTCCTTTAATAAAAGCACACTTTGATGTGTGCTTATGAATAATATTTTCCTTTTTTTAAACTTCCTTTTGGCAGAAGTGCATAGACTGATGTTTGAACAAATTCATTTGCAAATGTTTTTGTTCTATCACCTTTTTCGTCATCAATTGGATCGACCATTACTTTATAAAGTCCTAATCTTTGAGCAAATATCATATCTAGATATAATGAATCACCTACCATCATTGTATTTTTTGGTGTACATTTTGAATCAAATAAATTATCTTTTATTAGTTTAAAGTTTCCTTTGAATGGTTTACCAGCGTTTGCAATAAATTTTATGTTTAGTTTTTCGGCAACTGGTTTTACCCTTTTATATCCGCCACTTGAACATAATCCTGGTGTTATACCTGTTTGCTTTATTTTTGAAAATAGTTCTATTAGTTCTTCGGTTACTTCAGTATTATCGAATGAAAGAATAGTACAATCAACATCAAAAACGGCATATTTTATTCCATTAGAATGTAGTTTTGGATAATCTATGTCATATACAGTTGGCTGATATATATCTGGAATTATTTCTGTTAAATTCATTTTTTCACCTCTCGATGGAATGTATTATATCATATTATATGTATTATTCAAAATTTTTAATATATTCTAGCACTTCTTTTTTTGTTTTATTAAAATCTTCATAGTTTGTATGAAACCATTTTAGGTTCATTTGATGATTAAACCATGTATACTGTCTTTTAGCGTATTTTCTACTTTTTGTTTTAATAAGTTCTATAGCACTTTCTAAGGTTATTTTTCCATCAAAGTATTGAAATAGTTCTTTGGGACCAATTGGTGTCATTACTGCTTTTGTTTTTATTTTTAAATCATATAAGTCTTTTGCTTCTTGAATTAATCCTTGGTTTACCATTTCATCTACTCTTTTGTTTATTTTATAGTAAAGTATATCTCTTTCAGTTGTTAGTCCAATAAATATAGTTTTATAAAGTAATTTTTCGTTTTTTGCTTTTTCACTATATGGTTTTCCATTTGCATTATAATAATTTAAAGCGCTTATAATTCTTACTCTATTATTTAAATGAATTGTAGTGTTTGGATCTACTTTTTTCAGCATTGTATAAAGTTCATCATTACTGATTCCTTCATAGGCTTCATTTAATTTGTTTTCGAATTTATAGTCATATAGTGCGGCATTTATGTATAGACCTGTGCCACCTACTAATATTGGTGTTTTGCCTCTTGAGATAATGTCATCAATTATTTTTCTTGCATCTTTTTGATAGTCAAATACTGTATAGTTTTCATTTAAATCTTTTTCATCAAATAAATGATGTTTGATTCCTTCAGTGTCTTTTACTTTATTTGTTGCGATATCCATGCCTTTGTATATTTGGGTACTATCGGCATTAATAATTTCACCGTTTAATTCATGGGCTAGAAAAAGGCTTAAATCTGTTTTGCCGACTGCGGTCGGTCCTGTTATAACTATTACCATTTTTATCACCTACTTTATTAACATGCTATCGCCAAATGAGAAGAATCTATATTCGTTTTTTATTGCTTCGTTGTATGCTTTCATTATGTTTTCTTTGCCTGCTAGTGCACTAACTAGCATGACTAAGGTTGATTTTGGTAAATGAAAGTTAGTGATTAATTTATCTATTGCTTTAAATTTGTATCCAGGATATATAAATATATCTGTCCATCCTGAGCATTCTTTAAATGTTTCATATTTATTAGCAACTGTTTCTAATACTCTGGTTGATGTTGTCCCTACGCTTATTATTTTATGCCCTTTGTTTTTTGTTTCATTTAGTAATTCTGCGACTTGTTTGGTCATGATGTAGTATTCACTATGCATTTTATGTTTTGATACATCTTCGACGTTAACTGGTCTAAAAGTTCCAAGGCCAACGTGCAAGGTAACGTAAGCTAGGTTGATGCCTTTGTTTTTTATTTTTGTGAGAAGTTCTTGGGTAAAATGAAGACCCGCTGTTGGTGCGGCTGCACTACCGATGTTTTTTGCATATACTGTTTGATATCTATTTTTATCTTTTAGTTTTTCATGTATGTATGGTGGTAGTGGCATTTCTCCTAATTGTTCCAATATTTCGTATAGTATTCCTTGATATTCTAGTTTGAATATTCTAATACCTTCGTCTTTTGTTTCTTTACATATTGCTTTTAGTTTTCCATTTGCGAATGATATAATGGTACCTACTTTTATTCTTTTTGCGGGTTTTGTTAGACATTCCCAAGTATCATTTCCTTCTTCTTTTAATAATAGAATTTCTATAACGGCATTTGTTTCTTCTTTAACTCCGTATAATCTTGCGGGCATAACTTTTGTATCGTTTAAAACTAATGTATCACCTTTTTCAAGATAATCAATGATGTCTGTAAAATGTTTGTGACTTATATCACCTGTTTTTTTATCTAAGACAAGTAGTTTTGATGAATCACGCTGTTCTAATGGAGTTTGAGCAATTAGTTTTTCTGGTAAGTAAAAGTCAAAATCATCTGTTTTCATATTTGTCCTCCATTTCTTTTTTTAAATGTTTATAAGCTTTTTCGGTTACTACTCTTCCTCTATTTGTTCTTTTTAAAAAGCCATTTTGAAGAAGATATGGTTCGTAAACATCTTCGATTGTTGATGCTTCTTCACCGATGGATGATGCGAGTGCGTCAATACCTACTGGTCCACCGTTAAATCTTTCGATGATAGCATTTAATAGATTATAGTCTGTTGCATCTAGTCCATAATCATCTACTTTTAGTTTTTTTAAGGCTAATTTTGTTATTTCTAAATCTATGTTACCTTTACCCATAACTAGGGCGTAATCACGAACTCTTTTAAATAGTCTATTGGCTATTCTTGGAGTTCCTCTGCTTCTTCTAGCTAGTTCTAAGGCTGCTGGTTCATCAATGTTTGTTTCTAAAACTCTACTTGTTCTTAGTACGATGTTTTTTAGTTCTTCTTCTGTATAAAAGTTTAGCTTAGAAACTATTCCAAATCTATCGCGTAAAGGTCCTGTTAAATCACCTGCTCTTGTGGTTGCTCCTACTAATGTGAATGGTGGAAGGTCTATTGTAATATTTCTGCTTGATGAATCTGATCCAACGATAATATCTAATTTAAAGTCTTCCATGGCAGAATATAATATTTCTTCGATGAATCTAGGTATTCTATGAATTTCATCGATGAACAGTACATCACCAGGTTCTAGTGTTGATAAGACTGCGGCGAGATCACCACTTTTTTCAATGGCTGGACCACTTGTTGTTTTTATGTTTCCTCCCATTTCATTTGAAATAATATAAGCCATTGTTGTTTTGCCTAGTCCTGGTGGGCCATAAAGTAAAACGTGGTCTAAAACTTCATCACGCATTTTAGCCGCTTTCATGAATATATCTAGATTTTCTTTTAATTCACTTTGACCAATATATTCTTCTAAGGATTCTGGTCTTAATGAAATTTCATTATCTTCTTTTTTCTTTTCACCGCTTATAATTCTATCATCCATTTTTTACCCCCTTATTTTAATAATAATTTTAGTGATTCTTTAATTTGATTTTCAATACTTAATGAACTATCTACTTTTTTTACTACTTTGTTTATATCGGTATTTTTATATCCTAAGCTTTTTAGGGCATCAACAAGCTCGTCATTAATTACTACTTCTTCTTTTGAAGTTGTTAATTTTCCTTTTAAATCTAGTATTATTTGTCGCGCTAGTTTATCACCAATTTTAGGGAATTTTTTTAGATATAAAATATTTTCTCTTTCGATTGCATCAATTACGGCACTAGGAGATGATGCAAGCATTGGTAAAGCCATTTTACATCCTAATCCTTTGACTGAAGTTAGTTTTAAAAACAATTGTTTTTCTTCAGTTGTTTTAAAACCATATAGACTAATTTCATCTTCTCTAACGTACTGATATAGATATATTGTATATTCTTTATCTAGTTCAAATGAATATGGATTTGATGTGTGTATTAAATATCCAATTCCATTATTATCTAAAACGACATATTCACTTTCTATTTCTTTTATATAACCTTTTATATATGCATACATTTTAAACACCCTATTACATTATAACACGAACAAGTGTTATTACAAATTATTTTATTGAATTTATTTTTATATGAAAAAAGAGTTTTTACTCTTTAAATTCAAATTCATAATCTAATATTTTGATAATATCACCATCTTTAGCGCCTAATTGTTTTAGTTCATCATCAATTCCCATTTTTCTTAATTTGTTTGAAAATCTTAATATTGCTTCATCAGTGTCTAATCTACTCATTATTAATAATTTTTCAATTTGTTTACCACTAATTATCCATGAATTATTGTCTCTTTTAATTTTGTATGGTTTTTCTTCTTTAAATTTATATATAACATGACTTTCAAATTTTTCACTATTGTATAGTTCTTTTTTTGGAATATTATCTAACGTATCAGCAATTACATTTAAGATTTTAGAAATTCCTTCTCCATTAATAGCTGACATTTCATATATTTGTTTATTTACTTTTTGTTTGAATTTTTCTAGGTTTTTTTTAGAATCAGGCATATCCATTTTATTTGCAATGATGATTTGTGGTTTTTCTAATAATTTTTTATCAAAATTTTCTAATTCTTTATTTATTGTTATGTAGTCATTATAAGGATCATTTGTGTATCCACTCATATCAATTATGTGGGCAATAACTCTTGTTCTTTCAATGTGTTTTAAGAATCTATCACCTAATCCATGACCTAATGAAGCCCCTTCAATTAATCCAGGTAAATCGGCAACAACAAAACTACGATTATCATTTGTTTTAACTACTCCGAGATTTGGTTTTAAGGTCGTGAAAGGATAGTCGGCAATTTTAGGACGTGATGCGGATATTTTTGATATAAATGTTGATTTGCCAACGCTTGGCATTCCTACTAATCCTACATCAGCCATTAATTTTAGTTCTATTTTTATTTTTATTTTTTCTCCTGGTTCGCCGTTTTCTGCATAATGAGGTGCGGGATTTGATTGTGTGGCAAATGCCATGTTTCCTCTGCCACCACGACCACCTTTTGCAATTACAAATTCTTCTTCAGGTTGTGTTAGATCGGCAATTACTAAATTGGTGTCATAATCAGTTACAACGGTTCCTTGTGGGACAGGAATTATTATATTTTCAGCATTTTTTCCATGCATTCCTTTTCCTAGTCCATTTTCTCCATGATGTCCTTTGATTATTTTTTTATATTTAAAATCAACTAATGTATTAAGGCCTGTATCTACTTTAAATATAATGTCTGATCCTTTTCCTCCATTGCCACCGAAAGGTCCTCCCATGGCAACGTATTTTTCTCTTCTAAATGCGAGGCATCCATCACCACCGGATCCTGCAATTAGTTCTACTATGGCTTCATCTATAAACATAATAATCCGCTCCTAACTAAGTATATTATACATTAGAATATTAATAATAACAAGAAAAACACGTTTATGCGTATTTATTTCCAATGTATTGTGGCATCTTCTGCGCCCCATGGAAAGCCCGATAATGATTCTGTGTCGAATGCTTTAATGTAAAATATTATTCCATCATTTCCTTGAAATGCGTCTGATGAAATTTCTATTATATTTAATTGCATTGTTATGTTTACTAATGATTTGTTTTTAAAGGCTGCAGGACCTATGGTATCTACTAATTCACCATTAATTACCGTTGGTATAAAAACTGTTTTATCACAATCTATACTATAATCAGTTATTGTGATGTTCCCATTGGAATTTAATGTATATGTAAAGCAAGATGTATCGGTTGTTAGATTTTGTACATCATCTAAGGCACTTTCTTTTATTTTATCATTGCTTAATTTATGGTTTGATAATATTGATAATGTTGATGCGACTAAAACTAAAAAAACTGATAGTATTCCATAAAGAAGTGCGGAAGAAACAAAGCCATTTTTTTTCATATTAATCCCCTTACCTTTTATAGAAATTATACTCTATTTGTTTGCTTAAGGCAAGTGGGCTTTTTAACTGTATTGATGAATTTTTTTGTCATATAGTGTTAATGGTGATGGTATGAGGAATATTTGGTATGGCAAGGGTAAATGGTCTTTATTATGCATTATGTGCATGGTTATTCTTTTATATCAAATTTTAATTACTATTTTTATTGTATCGAGATTTAATGTGTTTTTGATATTTATTTTTTTAATTTTTCTATGTTTTTGTATTTTTAAGATTATGTTTTGAAAGTTCATTTGCTTTTATTATTATGTTTATCATTTTGTTTATTTTTTTACAGTTTTGATATTCTGGCAATTTAAAATCAATTAATATTGGTTGTGTAATTAAAATATAAAATAATTCTTTTTCATCTTCTAATAATGGATAATGTTTTTCGTATGTTTTAATTATTGTTTCAAAGTCAAAATCTAGAGCATGATTTAAATATAGTTTGTATAGATCAAACACTGGTGAGGCTATTTTAGCTTTATCCCAACTAGTTAAGTAAGGTTTATCTGATATGATAAAATGTGAAAGAGCTAGGTTATTATGTATGATAACGCGACGTTCTTTTGTTTTTTCTTTGATATGATTATACCAATTGTCTAATTTTTCTTTATTTTGGTTTAATGTTTTGTATATAATTGATATATTTCTAGCAAACAGGTATTGTGATGGTGACATGTAAACTTTGCTTTCAATGATGGTTATTATATCTGTATAGTATGTATACAGATAGTTTATATTATTATTTAAGTCTTCATATATTTTTTCGTAATAATCTAAATCTATTTCTTTATAATGTGTTGTTTTAGAATGTAGAAGTGCGACTGTTTTGATTAGGTCTATTATTTTTTGCTCATCTGGAATAGAAAGACTATCTATGTACTGCGTTAGCTGGTATTCTTCATTAATGTTGTTTAAAAAATGTGGAAAATATTCATAGTTACGGGATTTTAGGTAGTCAAATATTTGATTGTTTAGTTTTCCTTCTTTATATACAAATGAATTATTTGTTGTTTTTATGATTATTATTTTTCCGTTTTTTTCATATCCAATAGGTTTTATATTATAATTTTTTAAAATTTTATTAAGTTTCATTGGATGGTATTATTATTTTATCAAAAATATTTAAATTATTTAAATCATTATATTTTTCTAATTCTTCTTTTGTTACTCCATATTTTTCGGATATTGATAAGATTGTATCATTTTCTTTGACAACATGAATTTTGTATGTGACATATCTTTCATTATTATCCAAATCTGAAAATACTGATTTTATGTTTTCTTCTTCTGCTTTATTTTCTTCTGTTATGTTATTTATTATGTTTTCTTCCAATTTAGTTTCTCTTACTTTTTCAATTTCTTTTAACCCACCAATGACTATTTCAATATCAATTGATAATATTTTATCATCTTTTATTTCATAGTAAAAATCATTAATATCTATTGTTATGTCTGAGGTATTATATTTTTTATCTATACTAATATCAAATGGAAGATTATATTCAAAATTATCGGTTGTTAGACTTGCAGATGTCATTTTATAAGTTCCAGTTATTTTGAATTCCCCTGATATTAAGTTTTTATCTTTTAGCTTTAGATTATGATCTAAAGATATACTACTAATTTGCGCTAAAGTGTTTTCAAATAAAATGTCCTTGTTAAATGGAACAATTTTTTTCATTTAAATCCCTCCCTATATAAGATATATGCATTATGGTAATAGATTTTCATAAATATTTGTTGCATTATCAAAATTTGTTATATTCCATATATTTTCTAAATACAATTCTTTTTCATTTTTATATTTTAAATAATATGCATGTTCCCACATGTCAATTGCAAAAAGAGGTATTAAATTATATGTGTATGGTGTTTCTTGATTTGGAAGGTTTATAATTGATAAATTTCCAAAATTGTCTGTAACTAAGAATGTATAACCGCTTCCTGTTAGGAGCTTTGCTTTTGAAATGAATATATTTTTAAAATTTTCAAAGTTTCCATATGTTTCATTTATTTTTTTTTGAAGCTTGCCCTTTGGATTTGATTTTTGTTTATTTAAACCTATAAAATAAAGTTCGTGATTTAAAACGCCACCTGCATTATATAATGTTGTACCTCTTTTTTCTAATGGTAACTCCTCTAATTTCTTAGGTATATCTTCTAATTTAATGTTTGAAATTAATTTGTTTAGATTTGATAAATATTTTTTATAATGTTTATTATAGTGAATATTAACTGTTTGCTCATCAATATATGGCTGTAAATCATTATCGTTATATGGTAAATTTATACTATTATACATTTTTTTCACCCTTTAAATTATATTAATGTAAAAGAAAAAAAGTACTTAATGGTACTTATTTAAAACTAGTATTATACAAATATTTTATCTAATTGTCCTTTTGGAAGTAGCATCTTTATTCCTTTAACAATCTTTATTTCATATTCTTTTGATTTGTTATCAAGTTCTTCACCATCTATGCAAAATCTTTTTTTTGGTTTATCTTTTAGTTTTATTTTTAAATAGTCTGTTTTAAAAAAATAAAATCCAGGCACTTTTGTTATATCACTTGTTTTAACATAATACAAACTTTTAATAATATCCTTTTTTGATGAAATATTAGATACTAATACTTCAAATTTATTATCATTCATTTTTACATCTTGAAGTATTTCTAACCCCCCCATCCTAGATGCATTACAAATTAAAATAAATGAATAAAGTCCTGTATACTCTTTACCATTAGCTGTCAATGTCATTTCAAACAGTTGTGTTTTTGAATTAAAAGATTTAATGGCATTTATCATATAAGCAAAGTATCCAAGATTTTTTTTTAGTTTTCTTGGTGTTTCATATGCTATATTGGTAAATTTACCAAGCCCCGCAACATATACAAAGGGGGTTTCATTTATTGTACAAATATCTATCTCTTTTACAGTTCCATTTAAAATCATTTTTAAATTTTGAATTGGATTTTTTACCATTCCAAACATGGCACCTAAATCATTTGTTGTACCAAGTGGTATATGAGTTAATAATAATTTTTTCTTTCTTTTTAAGTTTCCATTTACTACTTCATTAAATGTACCATCACCACCTAATGATATTACTAAATCTATGTCATCATCAAGATTTGATATGATTTCTTTAGCATGGCCACGATGAGTTGTAAATTTAATTTGTGTGTCATACCCATATTCATTTAAAATTTTTTTAAATTTTGAAACATAAACTTCTTTTTTTTTATTTCCACTATTCGGATTACAAACAACTACGCTTTTCATTTAATATCACCTAATCTATAATATAATATGTATGTGAAATTTATATAATTTTATATAGAAATTTTATCTATTATTTTTTATTTTTTTATAATATTTATTTATTTTATCTTCCATTAAAACATATTTGTCATTTTTATTATCATTTCCAAAATTGAATGTAAACAAAGCTTTTTTTAACATTTTAATTTCTGATATTGTTAATTTTTCAAACCATGGTTCAAAATTTTTTTCATCTATATTTTTAATCATATCTATAAATATATCGCATTCATATTCATGAATTTTGGCTGTAATTTTTCCAATAATTTCATAATAATCATATTTCATAAAAATCATGATATCTAAGATTTCACATAATTCGTCATAATTGCATTCTGAAATGTAATCATTAAGTGTGCCATTTCTATATGCATTTATTGTTTTTTTTAATAATTTATAACAATGCATTCTTCTTTGGTTTTCTTCATAAGCCTTTTTTACATCGTCGATGTTGTAAATACCATTGTTATCTTTTGGAATAACTCTGTCAATTTTTAATTTTTCCATATTTGTTCCTCCTGTTATATAATAATATTTAGAATTAAAAATGTCAAATGGGTTATTTGCTATTAAATTAATGGCTTTATAAAGCTTTTTTAGCCAAGTGTTATATCCAATATCATTGTAAGTATAAATCCAAATGATAAGCCGATTATTGATAAATTATTTTGTGATTGTTTTTTTGCTTCTGGTATAAGTTCTTCTACTATTACATAAATCATTGTACCTGATGCGAATGACAATAAATAAGGTAATATTGGAACAACTAAATTAGTTAACAAAATTGTGATAATGGCGAATAGTGGTTCTACTATACCGCTAAGTGTACCAATAATGAATGACTTTGTTTTAGAATATTCTTTTTTTAATGGCATTGATATGATTGCTCCTTCGGGAAGATTTTGAATTGCTATTCCAAGAGAAAGTGCGAATGCGGCTGCTAATGTTATACTGCTATTTTTTGCTAATGCGCCTGCAAATGAAACCCCAACTGCCATTCCTTCTGGAATATTATGTAGTGTTATTGCAAGTACAAATTTTTTTGATTTAGATAATTTATTGTGCAATTCATGTTCTTTATTTAAATTAGGTATTATAAAATCTAAAAATAGTAAGAAGAATATTCCTAAAAGAAAACCTACTGATGCTGGAATCCATGAAATAATGTTTTGATTATTTGCCATTTCTATTGATGGTAATAGTAAAGACCAAATCGATGCAGCCAACATAACACCTGAGGCAAATTTCAGCAAAAGTTTTTCCAATGTTTTATTAATACTATTTTTCATTAAAAAAACTGTGGCCGAACCAATTGTTGTTCCAATAAAAGGGGTTAATAAACCTATTAATAAATTCATATAATCACCTACTTTTTTTATTCTGATATATGATATTCATATATAGATATGGTGTTACTTATTTGCTCAATAAAAAAAACGGATATATCCGTTTTAGATTAATTTTATAATAATGTTAAAATACCACATACTAGTAAAACTAATAGGAATGTTATTAAAATAAATTTCCATATATATTTGATCCATTCTTTATAAGAAACATCAAATAAACTTAAACCTGCAATTAGTACAACACTTGTTGGGAATATCATCATTCCAATTGCGTATACTGATTGAATAAGTAATCCAGCAATTGATAATGAAGATGCATCAAATCCACTTACGTATGATGTTAAATTGGCAAGTAAATAATATAAATCATTAAAGAAATAACTTCCCAATAATGATGCTACTGCTGTTGTTATAACATTAAATCCATCAGTTAATCCAAATATTTTAGCATTAATTGTATCTACTAATGTACCTGTTCCATTATATGAAGCTTGATATAAGATAGATAAAATAACACTTGCTAATGCAGCATAGATAGCTGTTGGAAGATATTTTTTAACACCCGCAATGAAGCTTTCAATATAGTCATTAAGGCTAACTTTGTAAATCCAAGCTAAAATACCTGATGTAATTATCATTGCACAAACAAAGTCAATGTTACTCCAATATCCTAATTGTGAGATACCACTTAAAAGATTTTCAAAAATTTTAAATCCTTTAATCTTAACCCCCATAATAGCATCATACATATTGTTAAATACATCAATACTAAATGAATAGTACCAGTTATACATACCTATTAAGCAAATGATTAACATAAGTATGAAAATAACAACTAATGGTACAGCACTAACTTTTGATTTGCTAGACACTTTCTTAACTGATTTAGTAACAGCTAGGGCTTTTGTATTTCCTTTTGTTGCTTTTTTCGTAGTAGTCTTTTTTGTAGCTTTTTTAACAGGTTTTTTTACTGTTTTTTTGCTATCATCTTTAGTTGATTTTGTAGCTTCTTTAGCTGATTTTTTCACAGTTTCTTTAACCATTTTTTTCTCTTCTTTAACAGTTTCTTCTGTTTTTTCCTCTTTATTTTTTTTAGGTGTTTTTTTACTAGCCATTAAGATTGCTAAAATTAATCCAGCTGTTAAAATAACTAATAAAATAAGTTTTGCAACAATTTGGTTGTTCATATCTAAGGATAAGATGTTTTTAGTATATCCTGTAATATTGAAACCATAAGTTGATGCAACGGAACCTAATAAAAGGCCACCTACAGTTGATGCTAGTACTGTAACTTTGTCATAATTCATGGCAAATAGTACTGTAGCAAATAATGGTACTAATACAAATAATGGAATTACTAATCCAGTAAGTGATGATAATACTGTAAATAAAATAACAGTTAAAATTAAGAATCCTCTTTCTTTTCCATTAAATGATTTTCTCATTTTATCAGTAACTTTTTCTAAAGCTCCAGTTTTTTCCATAACTCCATAAAAGCCACCGATAGTAGCAAATACTACACCGTATAAAACAAATGTAATAAATGATTGTACAGGCGCATTAAATAAATCAATTAAACCAACAGGATCAATACTGCTTGTAGTTAATTTACCACTTGAATATGTGCCTACAGGAATAAGCCAACTTAATACTACAAATATTAAGAATGATATTCCGATTACCTTAAGTAAATTTCGTTTCACTTTTCCTACCTCCCAGTAGCATTATACCAAAAAAACCTTATAATATAAAGCTTTTTTGCATAAATTAACATATTTTCATAAGTTTTTCACATATATGATATAATTAATGAGGTGATTTTATGAAAAACTTTAATTTTTCAAATACAAATAAGCGATATCATACTTTGGATTATTTTTATAAGCAAAAGTTTGGCTGTAAGGTTTGTAAGATTAGTTTGAATGCTGGTTTTACGTGTCCTAATATTGATGGCTCGCTATCTAAAAATGGTTGTATTTATTGTTCAAAATCTGGTTCTGGAGAATATGGTGGTAATCCAAAGGAAGATTTAATTAAGCAATTTAATGATGTTAAAAAAATGATGAATAAAAAATGGCCCAATAGTAAATATATTGGTTATTTTCAAGCAAGAACTAATACATATGCTCCTTTAAATATCCTAAAGGAAAAATATGAGAGTGTTTTAAATTTAGATAATGTAGTTGGACTTGCTATTGCAACTAGACCAGATGCTATAACTGATGAATGTTTAGATTATTTAGAAGAATTAAACAAGAAAACTTTTTTAACTATAGAATTAGGGTTACAAACTATTCATGAAAAGACTAGTGTTTTAATAAATAGATGTCATGATTTAAAATGTTTTGAAGAGATGATTAAAAAACTTAAGGAAAGAAATATTTTTACGGTTGTTCATATTATAAATGGTCTACCTTATGAAACAAAGGATATGATGATTGAAACTGTTAAGTATTTAAACAAATTAGGTATAGATGGTATTAAAATTCATATGCTGTGTGTTTTAAAAAATACACCATTGGAAAAGTTATATAAAATTAAGCCATTCCCTATTTTGTCAAAGGATGAGTATGTTGATATTGTTATTAATCAATTAGAATATTTAAATCCCAAAATTGTTGTTCAAAGATTAACTGGTGATCCTTTGAAAGAAGATTTAATTGAGCCTATTTGGACAATAAAAAAAATAGATGTTTTAAATAGTATTGATAAAAAGATGGTTGAAAAGGATATTTATCAAGGTGACAATTTAAAAATCTAAATGTATAATTAATCTTTCGGACTAAACAAAAGTGACATAAAAAATGAAAATACAATAGCTGCACTAATGCCGGCTGCTGTTAGGTCTAATGTTCCTCCAAAAAGTCCAATAACCCCTTCATTTGTATATCCTTGAAGGGCTCCATGTGTAAGCATATGACCGAAACTTGTTATGGGTACTAATGCTCCACCCGATGCCCATAAAACAAATTTATCATAAATATTAAAGACATCTAAAAAAGCTCCTATAACAACAAAAATAACAGTTATATGACCTGGTGTTAATTTGGTATTATCTAAGATAATTTGGGCTAACGTGCAAACTATGCCTGCAAATAAAAATGCATTTAAATAAATCATATTAAAGCCTCCAAACTAATTGCATGACTTATGGCTGGAATTGTTAATTTTTGATTAACCATGGTTGGATTCATTAAGGCTCCAGTTGCAATAAGTAATATTTTTTTATATTTTCCTTTTTTCATTAAATCAAATATATAACTATAGGTTACTAATGGTGCACACACTGGTCCACTGGCTCCTGCATAGACTGCTTGTTTTTTTAAATCATATAGCATTACACCTGTATCATTATAATTTTTTAGGGTGATATTATATTTATTTTGCAGATATTCTTTAAATATTTCTCTTCCATATATTCCTAAATCACCAGTTAAAATTAAATCATAATAATCAGCATTGCGGTTTGTATCAATTAAATGTTTATTAATGGTATCAGCTGCTGATTTTGCCATAACGCCTCCCATGTGATAGACATCTTTAATATTTGAATCAATAACTCTTCCTATAGTTCCACTTTCTATTTTTATTTTTGATAAAGTTTTAGAAATTATTGTTCCAGCAGCACCTGTTGCTGTAAATGTTGTTGTTTTTCTTTTGGGTCCGCCATATTCAACTGGATATCTATATTGTTTTTCTGCTGAATTATTATGAGATGATGTAAATGTTATGACTTTGTTTAAACCATTTTGAATTAAAATTGATCCTAATATTAAACTTAATACACTTGTACTACAAGCAGAATATATTCCTATAAAACTATTTTGATAATCTTTCATTGCATAATTTGAAGCAACGATTTGATTTAATAAGTCACCTCCGATAAAAGCATCTATTTCATTTTTGCTAATTTTATTTTTTTTTAGCAGTATTTCAATACAGTCTTTAATTAATTTTATTTCAGCTTGTTCCCATGTTTTTTGATTAAAGTATAAATCTTTATAACATAAATCAAAATATTTACCTAATGGTCCTTTAGCTTCATATGGACCGGTTACTGTAGCTGTTTCATTTATATATGTGTTTTCAAATTTAAATGTCATATAAGTCCAATCACCATCCTTATTAAACTAAAGACGATACTACTAATAACGCCAAATATAATAACGGCTCCTGATAGTTTTAACATATTTGAGCCAATTCCTGTAACTAGTCCTTCTTTTCGATATTCTAATGCGGCACTCATCGTTGCATGGGCAAATCCTGTTATTGGAATGATTAAACCACATTTGCAAAAGTTTACCATTTTGTCAAAAAATCCTAAACAGGTAAAAAGACAAGATAAAAAAATTAAGGTGATAAGCATACATACTGTGGCATCCTTTGTAGGAATTTTTAGGTAAAATGAATATACATCTATTAATGCTTGTCCAATAATTCCCATAATTCCACCCGTTATAAAAGATATAAAAGCATTTTTTAGAATATCTTCTTTAGGTGTATTTTTTTTTACAATATCTTGATAATTCATAATATTTCCTCCTAAAATTATTATGAACTGTTAAAATTCGTTTATACAAAAAAAGATACTTTTTAGTATCTTAGCATGCATTTTTTGAATATTTATAACTATATTTGTTTTGAGAAGTATAGGTAACGATAACACTTCCATTAAAAATTTCAAAATTTTCATCTTCTTTAGTACTTCCCTTTTTATATTTAGGATTTTTTATATCATCTGATGATAATAAACCTGTTTTTTTCATTTCACTTACTGATAAACAATAAAAGCTACCAACAGTTTGACTTGGAAGTTTTAAAGAATTTTTTGACATATATGTGCGAGCTACATTTTCAATTGTTTTTATTTGTTCATTATATGCTTTTTCTTTTGAAGAATTTAAAGCACTATTTACTGATGGAATGGCAATTAAAGCTATTAAACCAAGCAAAACTATTACTCCTAAAAGTTCAATTAAAGTAAACCCTTTTTTCATTTCTACCACCTATTTTAATTATAAAGTTTTACTTATTTGTTGTCAATTATATGTTTTTTTTAATTTTGTTAAGACTTTCTTTTCACGTCTTGAAATGTCAACTTGAGTAAGTCCTAATAAATTTGAAAGTTCTGTTTGAGTTTTATCATTAAAATATCTTTCATACATTATGGTTCTTTCTGGTTCTTCTAATGATTCTAATTCATTTTTTAAAAATATATAATCGTTCATATCAATATCTTTTTGTGGAATTAGGTCATAGAAATTTAAATTTTCATAAATTTCATTTTCTAGGCTATAGCCATCTGGTTTATAGTTTTCAATTCTTTCTAAATCGTTTATAGGAATATTTAGAAATTCACTTAACTGTTTAATTGAAGGTTCACACATATATTCTTGTTGTAATAAGCTTTTAGCTTTTTCTAATTTTGTTTTAAGAGATACTAAATCTTTATTGAGTTTTATTGTATGATTTTCTCTTATAAATTTCATAATTGATCCAAATATATATGGATATGCATATGTTGTAAATTTTGTTTGTCTTTCGGCATCAAAATTATAATATGCTTCTACCATTCCAAGGCATCCTGCCTGAAACAAGTCTTCTTTTATATCATTTCTATTAATTTTTTTAATAATACTATATATTAAATTTTGATTTTCAGTAATTAATTTTTCTAATAAATCCATCTATCCCTCCTTATTAAATTTTGAAATTATATTTTATCATCACCATATTTACTGTAACACTTTTTAAACTTTTATAAAATAACTTCGACATAACTAGAAAAAATACGCTTATTGCGTATTTTAATTTTCTTCTTTAACTAACACTTCACGAGGTTTGGCACCATTAGGTGGGCCAACAATTCCTCTTTCTTCTAAAAGGTCTATACATCTAGCAGCTCTGTTATATCCTAGTCTAAATCTTCTTTGTAAAAGTGAAGCACTAGCTTTACCTTGTGATATAACAAATTGTCTTATTTCATCATATAAAGGTTCTTCATAATCATCTGATTTATCAACCATTGTAGTTGCACCTTTATCTTCTTCTGAAACAGTTAGCGAATTATCATACATAGCTTTTTGCTGAGATATTGTATAATCAACAACGGCTTTTATTTCATCATCGCTGATAAATGTTCCTTGAACACGAGTTGGAATACTTTCTCCTTGTGGTAAAAATAACATATCACCTTTACCAAGTAATTTTTCTGCTCCACTCATGTCTAATATTGTTCTTGAATCTATACTGCTTGATACTGCGAATGAAATCCTTGATGGAATGTTAGCTTTAACAACACCAGTAATTACATCAGTACTAGGTCTTTGTGTGGCAACAATTAAATGAATACCAGCAGCTCTAGCCATTTGTGTTATTCTCATTATTGAATCTTCAACTTCCTTAGCTGCTACTAACATCAAATCAGCAAGTTCATCAATAATAACAACAATATATGGAAGTCTATTTATTTTTTCATCTTCTGGCAAGCTTTCATTTTTTTTATCAATATAGGCATTATATCCCGCTATATTTTTTGTTTTACTTGCTTCAAATAAATCATATCTATCTTCCATTATTTTTACTATTTTTTGTAATACAATATTGGCTTTTTTAGGGTCTGTAACAACTGGAGTCAATAGATGTGGAACACCATTATACATTGAAAGTTCAACTTTTTTAGGGTCTACTAAAACCAGTTTTACTTCTTCTGGTCTAGTTCTCATTAATAGTGATGTTATCATACTATTAATACATACAGATTTACCTGAACCAGTAGAACCGGCTACTAGTAAATGCGGAGTTTTATCTATTTCACACCATACAGGATTTCCCATGATGCTTTTTCCTAGTGCAACTAATAATTTAGAATTTTCTTTTGTTTTAGGTACAGCTTCTAATATTTCTCTTACAGCAACTGCCATAATTGATTTATTAGGAAGTTCTACACCAACTGTTTTTTTACCTGGAATTGGTGCTTGTATACGTACATCTTTAGCGCCTAATTCTAGGGCTATTTCTTTATTTAATGCGGTTATTTTAGAAAGTCTTGTTCCTGATTTAATTTCTAATTCATATTGTGTGACTGAAGGGCCTATGTTTGCAGCAACAACTTTAGCAGACACACCAAAATCTTTAATAACTTTCTCTAATTCAACTACATTTGATTTTATAGAATCTTGATTAGCTTTGATAGCTTCTTTTTTTATCTTTGGTTTTAATAAAAGTCCCATAGGTGGTTTATGATATTCTTTATTGTAAGTAGGAACTTGTTCTTCTCTTACCTCGGGTTCTTTTACTTCTATAGGCTTTTCTTCTTTTGGTTCTATTTCGTCTGCTGAAGATATAATAACTTTCTTTTCTTCTTCAAATTCTTCTTCTGCTTTTTCAGCAGCATCATGTGCTTTACGATTAATGCTTACTTCTTTTAGTTTTTTAGCTTTATTTAATGTTGCTGTTACAGCATCATAAATAGAAACACCAGTAAACATAATTGTGCCGCAAATAATTAAAGCAATACATACAACCTCAGTTCCATTTAAGGTAAGTAATTTTACACCGATAATTGAAAACAGTGCTCCTATCATACCTCCACCTTGAATATCTGATGTATGTTTAACAAATTGCATTAAATTATCTATTGTTGTTGTAATTATATCCCAAGATGATAAACTTTTATCAAGCTGTTCAATATATTTAGCATGTGATAAAATTAAAATACCTAAAATTAATATATATAAACCAACTAACCTTGAAGTTAATAAATCTGGTTTTTCTCTTTTTATCATCATATAAATTCCACAGGCACCAGTAGCAATTAAAGGAAGGATATACCAGCATCCTGCTAGGAAACCGGCAAAACCTTTAATAATATCAGCTGTTATACCAAATGGACAGCAGCCTATTATCATAATTAAGATAAGTCCTATTCCTTTTAATTCTATACTATATGAAGCTTGTGTTTTAGTTGTTTTTCTACTTTTCTTTTTTGCCATTTGTAATTCTCCTCGCTAGTTTAATTATATCATTTTCGCTTGAAAAACTAAATAAAACATAATTATTTGACACAATTTTTACAATAAAAATCTAGTAAAAATATCAAAATTAATATATAATCTTAAGTTTGACAGTTGTAGAACATAAAAATTCTTACAAGCCCTTATAAATAAAGGGAAAAGTAAGGTTTTTTTTGTCCCAAAAAAGTTGCGTACAACTTTATTTTTTTATTTGTCTAAAAATTTTTTCGAAATTTTTATAATTTATTATTTCATAGTCTGTTCTAAAGCCAAAAACATCGTGCAGATCATCGGTTAAATCTGTTCTGGTATAAGCCGGACAATATCCAGTTCCTTTTTCTTCAAACATTTTCATTTCTTTTAATTTTTCTATTATTTGCGTATTTGTATATTTATAATTTAATTTTTTTTCTAATATTCTATAAATTAATAGTGATATAAAACATGTTAGAAAGTGAGCTTTAATCCTATCTTTTCTTGATAAATGAACAGTTCCAGAATCGAAATCGGTTTTTAATATTCTAAACGATTCTTCTATTTCCCATCTGTTTTTCGAAATTTTTAATATATCTTTTATCTCACCAGTTAAATTAGTTGTAATTCCATAATAGCCATCAAATTTTTCTTCTTCTTTAACTTTATCTTGATCAATAGAATATGAATAATAATATTTTGCTTTATTATTTTCTTCATTAAGTGAATTAATATCATTAATCTTATTATTCTTAGTTTTTTTGCTTTCACTGACTTCTTCTTTTATAAGTCTTCTGAAATCATTAGGATTAACACTTAATTTTATTTTTTCGCCTTTATTTGTCAATCCTATTTTTTTACTTGCTCTTTCTATTTGACCGTTTCTAACATTTCTTAAATAATCTCTATATTTAATTTGAAATGTAACTATTAAATCTTGAACAACGTGAGCTGTTTCTGTTTTAATTATCTTATAAAAAACTGTTTCATAATGGTTTTTAGATAATTCTTCATTATTTAATATTTCACTTAATTTATAAGTCTTACTTAAATCACCAACAACTCTCCAGTTGCCATCTTCAAAGATTTCTTTTTGATATTCTTTTTTTAATTTTTTAATAGATTGTGTAATTACAAATGCTTTGTCATCTTTTATATTAAATTGTTTAATTTCATCTGTACACATAGCTGCATCAGTACATATAATGGTTTTCTTATTATTTAAGTCAAAATCTTTTTCCATCTTTTCCTGTAAAGGTATTAAATGTTTTGTTTCATTTTCATTTCCTGGATATATATTCATAGCAATAGGTAAACCATTACCATCCATAAATAATCCCATTCCAACTAATGGCTTAGCTTTACCATCTTTTCCTTTACCATATTTTTGAAGTTCTGTTTCTTCATTTATATCAAAGTAATAATTAGTACAATCAAAATACATAATTCTAGTATTTCTATCAATTACTGATTTACTGTTATTGTATATTTCTTTTTGTATAAAATCTAATTCGGCATTTAGATATGTTAAACCACGATATATATTTTCCAAATTATACTTAGGTGTTTCAATAAAATTTTTACTTAATTCATAAGTTTTAAGTTTTGATGAAGGATATATTATTCTTGAAAATACTAAATTAGATAATACCTCATTTAAATCAAACTCAAATTTGTATTTTTTACTTATTTTTTTAACAGTTTTATCTATATTTAATGAATAATATATATTCTTTAAGAATAGATATCCAACATTAAAATTATTAATAACATCTTTAGGTATTAATTTATTTGAATATTTTTTTATAATAACTTCCTTTTCAATGATTGGTGGATGATTTTTAATATATTCATTTAAACAATTATTAAGATAAGTATTAGCATTGATTTTTTGTTCAGAGGCTAATAAAGTTACTTTATTTTCATTACCGATAGTGAGAAGCGTTTTTGTGGTTCTTTTTCCGTTTCTATAATAATCTTCAATAATGGAATAATATTTAATATTTTTGGCAGTTGTTGTTCTTAATCTTACCATATAATCACATCCTGTAATACCATTATAACATTGGACGTAATTAGACGCAAGATAAAATATCATAAAAAAACAAGTATTTTCAATACCTGCCATGCTATTTTAGTCTTACAACTGTCAAACTTAGGAAAAACTAAATAAAACATAATTATTTGACACAATTTTTACAATAAAAATCTAGTAAAAATATCAAAATTAATATATAATATTGTTGTTTGCTGGAATAGCTCAGTAGGTAGAGCAACTGTTTCGTAATCAGTAGGTCGCGGGTTCAATTCCTGTTTCCAGCACCATTTTATAGTAATAAAGCCTTTATTGGCTTTTTTTATTGCATAATAAAACCCTTGATAATCAAGGGTTAATATCATAATAGTGGACCCTGATTAAGTTATTAAAAGAACATTATGCATCTGAAAAGAAAATATATGGTTTTAGTAATGATATGTTTGTTTTCGGAAATATACGATTTATTCCTGAAACTA
>CAVDHX010000032.1:0-5202 GCA_963609095.1 Sphaerochaetaceae bacterium
GATAATCTAACTAAAATTTATGGTAAAGATTCAACTGAGGTTGTCGCATTAGATCATATTTCTTTTTCGGTGGAAAAAGGAGAATTTATAGCAATAGTTGGTGCTTCAGGATCTGGTAAATCAACATTATTGCATTTGATTGGAGGAGTTGATAGACCAACTTCTGGGAAAGTATTCATTGATGGTAAAGATATATTTAATTTTAATGATGATAAACTTGCTATATTTAGAAGAAGACAAGTAGGATTAATTTATCAATTCTATAATTTAATACCTATATTAAATGTAGAAGAAAATATAACACTACCACTTTCTTTAGACAATCGTGAGGTTGATAAAGAAAAATTAAACGATTTATTAACATTATTAGGACTACAAAACAGAAGAAATCATCTTCCAAATGAATTGTCTGGAGGGCAACAACAAAGAACAAGTATAGGTCGTGCTTTGATTACAAATCCTACGATTATATTAGCAGATGAGCCAACTGGTAACTTAGACTCAAAATCAAGCGATGAAATAGTTGCTTTGTTAAAAAAATCAAACAAAGAGTTTAATCAAACAATTATTATGATTACACATAATATGGAAATTGCCAAAGTAGCTGATAGGATAATTAAAATTGAAGATGGAAAAATTGTTGAGGAGGTATAACTATGAGCTTACTTAACAAATTAACAATAAAAAATCTTAAATTAAATAAGAAAAGAACTATTGTTACTATTATTGGGATTATGCTTTCAGTGGCTTTAATAACAGCTGTAGCATCTATATACTATAGTGGCATAAAATCATTAATTAAATATGTAACATATGAAAAAGGAAACTTTCATACTGCATTTTATAATGTTCCTGCTAATGATATTGATATATTTGAAAATAATAGAAATATAGAAACTATCAATATTACTAAAAATATTGGCTATGCTAAAATAGATTCAAAAAATGAAAATAAGCCATATGTTTTTATAAAGGCATTTACTAAAAATTCGTTAAATAATTTATCTGTTAAACTTGTAGATGGAAGACTTCCTCAAAATGAAAATGAAATTGTAATACCAACACATTTAAAAACAAACGGAAGATTAGTTTTAAATATTGGGGATTCCATTACTTTAGATATTGGAAAAAGAGTTTTATTTGACGGATCTGAACTTAATCAAAATGATTCATATCAAAAATCAGATGAAGATGGAACTGGTGAATCCATTGTTGATACTACTTCTAAAACTTATAAAATAGTAGGCATTATAGAAAGACCTGCTACAAATATAGAAAGTTATTCTGCCCCAGGATATACATTTATAACTTATCTTGAAGAAAATAAAATAAGTGGAGTTGTTGATGTATATGCAAGATTTTCAAAAGATGGCGTAAAAAATAGTTATGAAACTATTGCTAATATATTAGGTGTTGATGCAAAATTATTTAAAAAAGTTACTAATCAAGAGGTAGTATCAAATGAAGAATTAGAAGAATATCTAAATCAAATGGATAAAGCAAAATATAGTGATATAAATGTTGATTCTTATTTAATTGCTTTAGAAACGAATCCTATTTCAAATAGTGGTATTGGTGGGTTAGGTATTGCTCTTAGCATAGTAATGGGAATAATTTTATTTACTTCAATATTTTGCATAAAAAATAGTTTTGATATTTCTATTACAGAGAAAATAAAACAATATGGTATGTTAAGAAGCATTGGAGCAACTAAAAAACAAATTAAAAGAAATGTCTTTTATGAAGCTACTATATTAGGATTAATTGGTATTCCATTAGGAATATTACTTGGCTTTGTAGCATCATATTTGCTTATTGTCATAAGTAATTCTTATTTATCTGGAACATTTGCAGAGGGTTTAAAATTAGTATTTGCTTTTTCTTGGGTGGCTGTTTTAGTGGCTATAATACTTGGTATAGTAACAATTTACTTTTCTGCTTTCAGAAGTGCAAGGCGAGCTTCTAAAGTTTCACCAATAGATTCAATAAGAAATAGTGCTAATATTAAAATAAATTCTAAAAAGATTAAATCACCTAAATTAATTAAAAGTATATTTGGTATAGGTGGTGAAATATCGTTTAAAAACTTAAAAAGGAATAAGAAAAAATACCGAACTACAGTGATATCAATAGTTGTTTCCGTATTTGTATTTATTGCTCTATCTGGATTTATGAGTATAGCATTTCAATATGTAGATCACGAATTTGAAATATATGATTTTAATATTTCATTATCTACATCTGTTGCCAATAATGAATCTTATAAAAAGTTTATTGAAACTACTAAATTAGATAATATAGAAGATTATAGTGTATTTAGAAATAGCGAAATTTCTTTTACAGGAAACCATTACAATAAAGAATATACTGATTTATTGAATTTAGTGGATGATAACAAATCTACTAATTTATCCATAGTTTCTATTGGTGAAGAACAATATAAAAAATATGTTGATTCGCTTGGCTTAAATTATAATGAAATTAAAAATAAAGCAATACTTATTGATAAAGAATATGTATCTGGCTATGATAAAAATAACAAGTTAATTACTAAATATATAAGAGAGTTTAATTTTAATAAAGGTGACATCATTGATGCTACTATCGATGATAAAGATGAAAAAATAGAAATAGAAATTGGAACAATTTCTGATGTCAAACCTTTTGGACTAAAAAATATATATGGAGCTATGCTTGTTATTAGTGATGAAATGTTTGATGCTAATTTTGAATCAGATGCTTTAACAATATATTATAAATCTAACGATGCCAATAAATTACAGGATGATCTTGATGATTTCTTAAATGGTGAAGATTATAGTGTTGGTAATATAAATGAAAATGTTAAAGAAATGAAAAATTTATATGCTTTAATTGGTATATTCTTATATGGTTTTATAATTGTAATTTCATTAATTGGTATAACTAACATCTTTAATACCATAACTACAAATATGGAACTACGAAAACAAGAATTTGCTATGTTAAAATCTGTTGGTATGACAACAAAAGAATTTAATAGAATGATACGATTAGAAAGTTTATTTATGGGAATTAAATCATTATTGTTTGGTGTACCTATTGGAATAACATTATCATATATAATTTATCACTTTTTATCAAAAGAATCAGGAATACCTTATAAACTTCCTACTTTAGCAATATTAATTGCTATATCTGTTGTATTTATACTTATTTCTTTAATTATGAAGTATTCAATGAGTAAAATAAACAAACAAAATACTATTGAAACAATTAGAAATGAGAATATCTAACTTAAGGAGCGAAAAGCTCCTTATATTGTGATATTATATTATGTAATGAAAGGAGCAAATATAATGAATATTTTATTAATCGAAGATACAGAATCAATTATAAAAGGGCTTACATACTCTTTTGAAAAAAATAACTATAATTTAACTGTTAAAACTACCACAAAAGATTCAAAAGAATATTTATTAAATAACTCCAAAATTGATTTAATAATACTAGATATTACTCTGCCAGATGGAAACGGTTTTAATTTATTTGAAAATACTATTAAAGATTTAAATATTCCTACTATCTTTTTAACTGCTAAAGATGAAGAAGATGATATTGTTAAAGGGCTAAATGTTGGAGCTGAAGATTATATAACTAAACCTTTTAGCACTAAAGAATTAATGGCGAGAGTTAATAGAATATTATTAAGGTCTAAAAAAACAAGTATTATTAAAGTAAAAAACATTTCTTATGATATGGATAAGTTTATTTTAATGAAAGATAGTACTGTTGTTGAACTAACTGCATTAGAATTAAAACTTGTAAATCTATTATTTAATAACCTAAATAAAGTAGTTAGTAGAAATGTTATATTAGATAAGATTTGGGAGTGGACTGGAAATTATGTTGATGATCATACTGTAACAGTTTATTTCAAACGAATAAGAGAAAAAATAGGGACAGATATTATTACTACTATTAAAGGGATGGGGTATAGAATAGATGAAAAATAAAATTAAATTAAAACAATATTTCATTACTACGTTTATTGTATCAATATGTTCATCTCTTTTGTTCCTAGCATTAAATATCTATGAATACAATACTTATACTAAAAATTTTAATAATAAAATTGGTGCTATTATTAATGTAATAAAAGATAAATATCCAGAAATAACCGATAAAGAAATTATTGCAATTTTAAATAGTGATGAGTTTGAATCTGATGATTTTTTTATTAAATATGGAATTGATGTAAATAATGAATCTATACTTTTAAATAATAATCAAAGTTATCATATCTTTTTAGCCCTTAATATGGTATTTTTATTAGTAACAATTATAACTTTACTTATTCTATATGTTAGATATAATCATAAAAAAGAAAAAGATATTAAAGATATTATTAAATGTATAGAACAAATTAACAAAAAGAATTATGATTTGCAGATTGAAACAATTTCCGAAGACGAATTATCAATTTTAAAAAATGAAATATATAAAACTACTATAATGTTAAAAGAGTCTGCTGAAAATTCTAATAAAGATAAAATGAATTTAAAAAAATCATTAGAAGATATTTCACATCAATTAAAGACTCCACTTACTAGCATATTAGTAATGCTAGACAATATTATTGAAGACGCTGATATGGATGAAACTATTAGAAATGATTTTATTAGAGATATAAAAAGAAATGTTATAAATATTAATTTTTTAGTACAAGCACTTTTAAAATTATCAAAGTTTGATGCTAATACAGTTCACTTTATAAAACAAGAAAATGATTTACAAAACATTGTTAAAGAATCAATTAAAAATGTTTCTATTTTATGCGATTTAAGAAATATTAATATTGAAATGAATATTAAAGAAAATTCTAAAATAATATGTGATTCTAAATGGCAAATTGAAGCAATAACTAATATATTAAAAAATGCTATAGATCACTCTAAAGATGGTTCAAAGGTAACAATTAATATGGAAAATAACAATGTATATTCAATGATTGAAATTATTGATAGTGGTGATGGTATTTCTAAACATGATATTCCACACATCTTTGAGAGATTTTACAAAGGAGAAAATGCTACATCAGATAGCATTGGTATAGGTTTAGCTTTAGCAAAAAATATTGTCGAAGAGGATAATGGAAATATTAGTGTTAAATCAACCAAAACTGGAACAACTTTTACGATTAAATATTTTAGATTATAATTT
>CAVDHX010000033.1:0-6185 GCA_963609095.1 Sphaerochaetaceae bacterium
CCCAGTAGATTTAGAATAACATCTTTTTTTACTCCCCAGTGAATTTAGAAGAGCCAAAAAAAGAAATATTAAATTCCTTGTTCAAATATATATTTCTTATTCATATTAAAATATTGAATTCCAGATATAATTGAAAGCACACAAGCTACAATTAATAAGAAATCTGAAATATGTAAATTCCATAGTTCAAATGGTAAGTTATAAAATAGTGTTAGAACAATGCCTATCATTAAAGACGCTGTTTTAAATTTACCCGTTTTAATAGCGGCAACAACATTACCCTTAGATCCTGCAACCATTTTGATTGAATCAACAATTGTATCCCTTACAATTATAACTACTGGAATAATAGGATGAATAAATCCTTGGGCACATAAAATAATTAAAAGTGAATTAACTAAAATTTTATCAGCAATTGCATCCATCATCTTACCAAAATCAGTAACTAAATTATATTTTCTGGCAATAAATCCATCTACAAAATCTGTTAAAGATGCGATGATAAAAAGCACACCAGCAATTGGATAACGAATATCAACTCTAATAGATTCATTAATAAAAAGTTGCATTACATTAATACCCATTGCTGAAAATGGAAATAATAAAATTAAGATAATTAAAAAAGTCATTACAATTCTTGTCATTGTTAATTTATTTGGTAAATTCATATAACTACCTACTTTCTGTAATAATTGTTCCTTCAGTAAAATCATCATTATCATCATGATTTAAATTAATTATGCAATATATAATTAAAAATATTAGCACTATGATTATAATATATACACCAAACATAATAATTGATGTTCTACTTCTTCTTTCAATTGTGTAAGGTGATTTAATTTTTTTATTTTCTTTTTTTTCTTTTTTAGCTTCTTTTATATCTTCTAAAGAAAGTCTTGAAGTATAATCAAATAAATATTCATTAAATTCATCAACTAAATCTTCCTTATCCAGTCCTAGATATTTAGCATAATCTCTAATAAAATATTTCAAATAAAAAACATCTTTAAATGCTGAAGAATTTCCAGATTCTATATTTTCTATTTGTGATGGACGAAGTTTCAAATCTTCTGCAACTTCTTCTATCGAAACGCCAATTTCTTCACGAGCATATTTTAACTTCTCGCCAATTTCTTTCATTATAACCTCATTAAAATAATATTTTATAAGCCATGTTCTGTTCCTATTACTAGGCGACAAACATTTATCTATTGCATAGCAATCCCATAAGTAATTCTTATTCTCACTTATTAGGCTCCCCTACCAAAATTTGGGTTTCTTGCTTGTGGGGTTTACCACGTTTCACTTTTTTGTTTCCAAAAACATCGTCACTGCGGCACTTTACAAGGCATCATCATATCATAATGACTTAGATTAAGCCTCGCCGTTAGTTTAAAACTACCATAGGTTATTTTTTCCCTATGCACAAACACTACAGTCATCACAGACTGTGCAAGCATGGACTTTCCTCTATATTACAAAGAATATAGCGTTTGTCAAAATATTATTTATCTCCGTATACTATTTTTTCTAGACTAGAAAGACGGCGAAGTAAATCGGCATTAGAAACTTCATTAGGTGCTGTATCTCTTAATACATCAAGCTTAGTTCGTGCATTACGCACTTCTTGTTTTAATCTAATATTTTCATCGATTACATCTTTTTTTTCTCTCTCAAGTTGTCTAATCATAGAAATCATTTCATTATAATCACTTATAACATCATCCAAAAACTTATCAACCTCTTGTGGTCTATAACCTCTTGTATCAATTTTAAATTCTTTTTCCAAAATATCCTTTGGGGTAAGTAACAACCTTTCTTGAAGCACCTATCATTACCTCCTTAAACATTATCATTTTCTCAAAAAAAAAGTCATTTGTCAATGACTTATAAATACTAGTTTAAAATAGCTTTTATTCTTCTAACACCCGCACTAGATGCTTCTTCTTTTTTTATTTTGAAATGACCTAATACTGATGTATTTTTAACATGTGGTCCACCGCATAGTTCTTTTGATACATCACCTATTTTATAGACTGTAACTATATCAGGATACCTTTCAATAAAAGTACATTCAGCCCCTGATTTAATAGCTTCATCTTTTGACATTTCTTCTTTTGTAACTTCTAATCCTTGGCTTATCCATTCATTAACTAAATCTTCAGTTTGTTTTTTTTCTTCGTCTGTCATTTTATGATCGCAAGGAAAATCAAACCTTAATCTTTCTTCAGTAATATTACTACCTAATTGATGAACAGAAGATCCTATTACTTTTTTTAATGCGGCATTTAGTAAATGTGTTGCAGTATGATATTTTGTTTCAATTTCACTATTACCAGCAAGGCCACCTTTAAATTTGCCTTTAGAAGCAGCTTTAGATTTTTCTTGATGTTCTTTAAATTTTTCTTTAAATCCTTCTATGTCTACTTCCATATTTCTATCATTTGCTTCTTCTTTAGTAAGTTCAATAGGAAAACCATAAGTATCATATAATTTGAAGGCTATATCTTTATTAATGATTTTACTATTGTTGTCTACTAATTTATCAAATTCTCTTAAACCTTTTTCTAATGTCCTTGTGAATTTTTGTTTTTCTTTAGAAAGAACATCTAAAACTACTTCTTTATTTAAAGAAAGTTCACTATAATAGTTTTCATATTTAGAAATAATTAATTTAGCTATTTGTTGATCCCAATCACTATTGATATCAACATTTAGTTTTCTTATTTGTCTAATGGCTCTTCTGATTAATCTTCTAAGTATGTATCCTTGATCTGTATTACTTGGTTTTATTCCTGCAGGATCAGCAGCAATAAATACAGCTGTTCTTATATGATCAGCTATTATTCTCATTTCTTTTTGATGTTCAATATATTTTAATGATGTAATATTTTCTATCAATTCGATTACATCAGACCAAATAGAGGTTTTATAATTATCATCTGTATTTTCTAAAACGGCAACTATTCTTTCAAGTCCCATACCAGTATCAACATTCTTTTGCTTTAATTCTGTAATATTTCCTTTTTCATCTTTATAAAATTCCATGAATACATTATTCCAAATTTCAACCCATCTTTCATCTTCAGGGTCAAATTTTTTTGGAATTTCATCATCACTACGCCAGTAGAATATTTCGGTATCACCACCACATGGTCCAGATTCACCGGCAATCCAAAAGTTATCATCTTTTCCTAAATAAGCAATTCTATCCTCACTTATACCTAACTCTTTCCATCTTTGGGCAGCCACTTCATCACGGGGAATTTGATTATCTCCTTCAAAAACAGTAACAGCAAGTCTATTTATAGGAATATTTAAAACATTAGTTAAAAATTCAAAGCTATATTCAATTGCTTCATTTTTAAAATAATCTCCTAAACTCCAGTTACCTAACATTTCAAAAAAAGTATGATGTGTTTTATCTCCAATTTCTTCTAAATCTGTTAATCTAACACATTTTTGATAATCGCATAATCTTTTACCGTATGGATGTTTTTGTCCCATTAAATAAGGTACAAGTGGTTGCATACCAGCTGTGTTGAATAAAACTGTTGGATCGTTTTCTGGAACTATTGGAGCACTTGGAATTTGTTTATGTCCATTTTTTTCAAAAAATTTTATATATTCATCTTTAATATTCATGTTCTACCTTCTCTACTATATCTAAAACCTTTTTTTCTAAGGATTTTAAATCTTTATCATTATGAATCACATAATCGTAATTATTATAACCATCTAAAGCTGTTTCAGTCAAATGTTTTTGCTCATTTTCCTTTAAATTTGTTAAATAATTATCTCTAATTACATTTATACTTATGACATTTTGGAAACTCTTTTTTACAATTTCAATTTCATTTATAAATCTAGCATCAGAAATTGTAATAACATCATAAAAATAACTATAAACTTTGATATCATCACATATTCTTTTTATAAAAAAATTATCGTCTATGTTTTTTCTTATGATATCGGTCCCTAATTTTTGTAAAAGTTCCCTTGGTTTGGTTTCTTCGCATCCATCCCAGTTGCTTATATTTTTTGCATACATTTTAATATAACTACCATAGGATAAATTTATTACTTTTTTATTTTTATATGCTTTTTTTATATAAAGTGCGGTAGTATCTTTGCCATGTCTTGCTTTACCAGAAATTACATATATAATCATGTTTCCTCCTTAAAAGACCACAGCTAAGTGGTCTGGTTAATTATTTCATATTTTTCATTATAAAATTTAAATATTGTTTTAAAAACAGCTATTAAAGGTGTTGATATAAGCATACCAATTATACCAAAGAAATATCCAAAGATTAATAGTCCTAAGATAATTGTTACTGGGTGTAATTTAGTTGTTTTTGACATAATAATTGGTTGTAAGAAATTACCTTCTAAAAATTGTATAACAGCTATTACTATTAAAGATAATATTCCAACAGTTGGACTTTGAGTGAGTCCTACAATAACAGCTGGGGCTCCTCCTATATAAGGCCCTGCATATGGAATAATATTTGTAAGTCCACAAAATAGTCCAAATAAAGCTGGGGCTTTAAGTCCAACAGCCCATAGACCTATAGACGATAATACAAATATAAGTGTGCAATCCATAACAGCACCTTTTACATAACATCTTAATGATGAGTTGATTTCATCAAATAAACTTATTGTTGTTTCTCTATAACTTTCTGGAACAAAATTAAATAAATTAGAACTATTGTCAAAGTTAACTATTAAGAAAAACCCAATAATTAATCCCAAAACAAATGTACCTAAACCTGAAAATAAGCTAGATATAAATCCTATTAAATTTTTTGGCATAGTAGTTGTTACACTAGTTGCGAAGCTTTCAACAGAAGCAAATATTTCATTTTTCATCTTACTTGTGTTTATAACACTATTACTGTCTAAATTATTAAACACACCATTAACCCACTGCTTTACTGTGTCAATTACAGCTGGAATAATGTGAATAAGTTCTTTTATTTGATTAATTAAAAGTGGAATTAATGTTACAAGAACTAAAAATATTACTATAAAAATTATTAAGTAAGTGATTAAGGCACCTAATATTCTTTTAACTTTCTTTTTTTCAAGCCATTTTATAAAAGGGTCAAACAGCCAAGCTATTAAAACGCCTATAAATAAAGGCAGACAAATTTGTAATATTTTACAAATAAAGTCAAATATTTTTGTTTCTTTAAATACCCTTATAACTACATATACAGCAACTGTTATAAGTAAAAAATATAAAACTGTTAAAACTTTTGAAGCTAAATCTGATACTTCATTTATCTTTGCTAAATCAAGTTTATCATTAAGTTTTTTTTTAAACATAACTTCTCCTAAACAGTAAGTAGTTCTTTTTCCTTTTCTTTTTCTTTTTCATCAATAATTTTATTATATTTATTAATTAGATTTTGAACTTCATCTTCTTGATTTTCTTTTTCATCTTCAGTTAAATCAGCATTTTTCTTAATTTCATTATTCGCATCTTGTCTAATGTTTCTTAAATTAATTTTACCTTCTTCAGCGATTTGTTTAACTTGTTTTACATATTCTTTTCTAGTTTCTTCAGTAAGTGCAGGAATATTTAAAATAATGCACTCACCATTATTATTTGGAGTAAGTCCAATATTAGCTTCGTATATTCCTTTTTCAATATTAGGTAGACATGAACGATCAAATGGTTTAATCATTAATTGTCTTGCTTCTGGTATTGAAATGGTTGCTAAAGATTTTAATGGGGTTTCAGTTCCATAGTAATTTACAGTAACACCATCTAAAATAGCTGGGTTAGCTCTACCTGCTCTTACGTTTGTAAAACGTTTTTCCATATTTTCTATTGCTTTTTTCATTTTATTTTCTGTTTCTATCATCATATCACTCTCCAAGACAATTATAATATATTTAAATATTATAAGCAAGTAAGATGATATTATTTTTTAAATCATACTTACTAATAATATTATATGATTTTTATTAAAAGATAATCCTTAATGTTTTTTTGTTTTTAGTTAATAAGATTATTAAGTTGCTAATGTGTATGGACTTGTACTGGTTCCTTCACCTAATAAGTTTATATTTGATGATAAGAAGAATACTGGAGCAATAGCAAACTCACCATCCGTAGCATTAAACCAATTTGTTCTATCATAAGACCGATTTAAAAAATATAAAGCACC
>CAVDHX010000034.1:0-7406 GCA_963609095.1 Sphaerochaetaceae bacterium
GGATAATTACATTTAACAGTATACCAAACTTCCGCATACACACTACCTTCTGATCTAACCTTACCAGTTACTTTATTATTAAAAATAAGCTCGCCATTAATAATTAAATCCCCTTTATTAACAAAATCATTCATATCTTTTACAATATCGCCATTTTTAGCAACTACTTTTCTAATTACGCCAGATTTTTTAGCAATTATATTCCTAGGAATGTTATTATTAATATCATTTTTTATATTTCTTTCAACAACTCTAACAATATATTTAGTACCACTATTTTCTATTTCTAACCATTCTATCTTATCCTGATATTTATTTAATATTTTTTCTTTTATTTTATTTATTTCATTATAATTCTTTTTAAAAGAATATTTTTTTATGCCGTTATTTTTTAATTCATTAATAATTAATAATCTAATAGACTTATTTGAATGAATAACTTCTATATTAAAAATCATATTAGTTAATAACATAAATAAACAAAATGCGAAAAGTAAAACAATTATCACATGCCTTAATAACATTATTTTTCTTTTAATTTTTATTAATCCAAAAACATCAAGTTCCGTTATTTCATAAATACTTTTTATTTTTAATATTTTTTCATAATCCTTTTTTAAAATGATAATATTTGCTTCATTAGAATTTTTATATTTTAATGATAAAATATCAATTTTATTACTTCTTAATTTTTTAATAAATCTATTAATATTTTTACCATTAACATTTAATAAAACTTTACTAACTAATCTATTCATTTAAATTCAATGCCATCAATTTGACCAGATACAAGTAATTCATCTTCTAATAATTTAGATATAGTCAAATTGGTTCCTTTTATAACAATAATTTTATTATTATATCTAACCATAATTTTATTATCATCAAAGTGATCTATTTCATCAAAATTAACAATATTAACTAAATTAGTTAAAACAACAATTTTTAATTTATTATCTAATACATAATCTTTTAAATTTCTAATCACAAATATCACCCATATAATTTTATGGGTGATATTATATAAATATTAATTTAAATTAATTTTTTCATCATAGATATGATATGTATATTCCATTATAATCACCATAATTATAATAAAATATATATTATAAAAAAAATGTCAAAAATTAAATATTTTACATTTTTTTATATTTACCATCATATTCTATTCTTATCAAAAAAGACGTGCAAACTTAACCGTTTACACATCACATTACCATGATAACATTAATTGCCTGATAATATATATGGATTACTACTAGTTCCCTCTCCGCTTAAAGTTATACTAGATGATAAATAAAATACTGGAACCACATCACGAGAATAAAATGCACTAAAATAATAAAGATGTCCTTCATTACCAACAATAAACACAGAATAAGCTCCAGAAAGAGAATATGGTGAAATTGTCCAAGGATTAGTAGAACCAACTGAACTAAAAATCCAACTTGTTTTTTTACATGTAGAATAATTTGTCTGATTTAAACTATGTTAACCACATTGTTCTATATTTGTATTTGATTTTATATAATCACTCAAATTCATTAATCCTATTTTGCCTTTCCATTTATATGCTTGTTCTTGAACCACTGTATTTGAAAGACTTGTTTCACCATATTTCGTTACCCCTTTATTAAAAATATGTATCACAATCTTATTCTGAACATCTGATGATAATGTATTTAACCACGTACTATTTAAAATATGTATTTAATGATAAATCCGACTCAGGAAGGTCATATAATGTTCCATCTGATTTTACCGATATTATTCTATATGTATCCGTTCCTAAAGTAATATAGTTATTAGGTTCTACACCTTTATATACACAGCTTCCTGCTTCTGTATCATCAGAATATAATCCATCACCTGATGTGACAGTATAATTAATACATAATTTAGAACCATTTGTATCAACTTTAGCATTATAACTACTGCTTGCTATATTAGTACCATCTGATACTTTTGCAACTACAGAACCATCTTCCGTAAATGAAACTAAAGCTGATGTAGAAGTTACTGTAACTTCTGTTTCGCTATCTTTTTGATATGTACATGTATATATTGAACCACATCCAGAAGGATATAATATTTCAACCGTTTTTTCCAATGTACCACTTTCAATAAAAGTTGGTTTAATAATCGATGATGTAGAAACCGTTGTGCCATCTGATATTGCTTGTTTTTTCAAATTTGATATTACTCTTACTTTAATATTATAACTTGTTTCTTGCATTAAACCAGTAAGAATATAAGTATTGTTATCAGATTCTGTCCAAGTAGAACCATCATCTTTAGAATATTCATATTTAGAAATACCTGAAGTTGCTGAAGCTTTTACAACTACAATAAATTTATCTAATGGATAGTATAAAAAAAGGGAATACTCTTTTTATATTCCTATCTTGATCTACCTTTGGTTTCACTTTCAATTTCATAAGAATATAACCTATCTAATTGTTCTGGTGTAATATTAATTACTTTGCCACCTTTAGGATTAATTTTTATCCCACCAAATACTATCCATATTGCATCAAGCGGCATATCTGGCATTAATGCATTCCCATCAGTAAATATTATTTTATTTTCAACTCGTCTTGAAAAAGCACCTACTGCGACATCAAAATCAGTACCTCCACCACCTTTAAATCGCATATTTTCTATATCTTCCTCTGTTCTAATTTCGTGAAATCCATAAAATTCTGTATCAAAACATCCAACTTTTAATCTTGTATGTTGCAATATATTTTTACATTCTCTCAAAAAGTTCTTTAATAATACCTCATTTATTGACCCACTTGTGTCTAATACAATTTCTGTTTCAGGCATTGGTTGTTCCTCTAAATTAGCAGTTACTACACCATCTTCTAATATAGCATTTTTATAAGACCAATCAACATCATATTTAATTGCCTCTCTTAAAACATATCTCCAATCAATTAAAGGTTTTGCAGTACCTATATCATTAACTGTTCTAATGTCTCCATTCGTGAATGTACCTGCTTGTGATGCTTGTTTAGAAATTGCCTCTTTTAATTCTTCTAATCGCTTTTTCTTATCTTCTAGGTTTTTTTTGAAAGCGTCTTTTTCTCCCATACCCTCAAGTTCTTCTTGTTTCTTCTCGAGTTCTGTTTTTTCTTTATCTTTTTTATCTTTATCTTTTCCTAATAGTTTATCTAATAAACTATCCTTTTTATCAGATTTGTTTTGTTGCTCTTTATGTTTTTTATCTTTATCTTTTCCTAATAGTTTATCTAATAAACTATCCTTTTTATCAGATTTGTTTTGTTGCTCTTTATGTTTTTTAACTGTATCTTCCCACATACTATGAGTATCATGTCCAACATCTTTCTTTTCTGTATCTTCATGTTCTTTGGTATCATCTTCAGCAGAGTCACCACTACTTTGTTCTTGTGATTGTTTATCTTGTTCTTGAGAACTTCCACCACCAAAACTGCTTTGTTGCTGATTTTGTTGACTATTACCCTGTCCATTTTGTTGTCGTTGTTGTTTTTCTTGTAAAAATTTTTCATATAACTGTTCAGCGTCATAATTTATTGCCTCTGCAATGTCAACTCCGCTTGATGGCATTTTTAATCCATCTCGTTTTAAAAATTGATTAATAACTCCATCAGTAGCAATATTCCATAGTTCAGGATCTTTTCCTTCACTTCTTAATATATGATTAAATGCAATATGACACACTTCATGAGCAAATATAAAAGTTTGTTCTTCTACACTTAATCCCTCTAAATATTCCGGATTATAATATATTGTTTCTCCATCTGTACCTGCGGTTGGTATATCTTTGTTTTCTTTATAACCTACACTTGCTACCACACTCCCAAAAAAGGGATATTTAACAAGCATTTTCCTTTTTAGTGCTGCTATATCATATTTCATAACTTACACCTCAAACTCGTGCAACTAACGAGAATATTTCTTCACTTATTTTATCCTTGTTTATTTCGTTTGCAGTAATAATTATTACACAACTTTTTGGTAATTCAAATGTTGATATTTTCCTATGTTCTAATAATTCGCAAAACTTTAATTGTTCCTCTTTATTAATAGTATCAATTTTATCAATTACTAATATTCTACTGGCGTTTGTCCTTAATATTTCATTAAGCCATTTAGGAGGCATAAAATCTGTCCCATCATAATGACCATTTAACTCTTTAACATCAACATTGGCAGGTAATATGACAGCATCATTCAAATCATTACCAGATATAAAATCAACTAATATTGGAGTAACATTTGCTTTAATATATGATAATAATATTTCTTTCTTATCTTCCATTATCTTTTTATACCTCCTCCTGGCATTTCAGCAAGTTTTGCCTCTGCAAGTCTTTCTAATTTACTTTCATCACCATGTGTCCATAAAGCATCAAAAATTGCTCCAAACTCTGCTCCTAATTTGATAACAAACTCTCTTACTTTTTCTAGGTTTGCATCATCTACTTGTGATAGCCCAATAGTTGTCGCATATCTTTCAGCAGTATTTAATGCTCGTATAGCTCTATCAGTATAATTTCCACTTATTACATCATCCAATGTTATTGCTTGTTGATGACAGAATTGTACGAACTCTCTTGTTATATCTTCCCCAACTAACGCCCTTAACATTTCAGGACTACCTGTTGCATATAGCATTTTAGATGCCATTTCCCACTTTCTAGGATCCGCATTAGGTTTTTCCCCATCATATTTACTTCTTAATGTTTCACCATTCTTATAGGCAATATAAGAGTAAATTGCAGGATGTATATTGTGTTCACTTGCCCATTTTAACCAACTTTCAGTTGTTGTTTTAATATACACATGAGCAAATCTATTAAATAATGGCTCTGCTAATTGATTTGCAGCTAATGAATCTTTCATATCGTTTCCTGCAGCTACAATTCTTGCGTTTTCTGGTAATTTCCAAATACCATTAACTTCTCTATCTAAAACTATGTTAAATGCTATACCCTGAATACTAGGTAATGCATTTGTAATTTCATCTAAAAATACAATGTGTAATCTATCTGACTCTTTTTCACATTTTTCTTGTAATTTTTTAAGCCAAGTTGGCGGAACATCTATCATTTCCCCTGTCGCTTGATTATATACACTTTTTCCATTCAAACTTTCTGGTGTTGCATTACGAAGATATATTATTTCACAAGTAGGATCTATTTGTTTTACTCTTGCAGACTTACCTTCTGATGAAGGTCCATGCAAGAATACTGCTACACCACTTTCTATCGCACCCTTAATTATTTCTTCTTCACTTACTTGTCCAAATTTTAAATCATAAGGTTTTTTTATTTTGTCAGCTTGTTTTTTTTCTTCTTCATACAGTTGATGACAGAATTGTACGAACTCTCTTGTTATATCTTCCCCAACTAACGCCCTTAACATTTCAGGACTACCTGTTGCATATAGCATTTTAGATGCCATTTCCCACTTTCTAGGATCCGCATTAGGTTTTTCCCCATCATATTTACTTCTTAATGTTTCACCATTCTTATAGGCAATATAAGAGTAAATTGCAGGATGTATATTGTGTTCACTTGCCCATTTTAACCAACTTTCAGTTGTTGTTTTAATATACACATGAGCAAATCTATTAAATAATGGCTCTGCTAATTGATTTGCAGCTAATGAATCTTTCATATCGTTTCCTGCAGCTACAATTCTTGCGTTTTCTGGTAATTTCCAAATACCATTAACTTCTCTATCTAAAACTATGTTAAATGCTATACCCTGAATACTAGGTAATGCATTTGTAATTTCATCTAAAAATACAATGTGTAATCTATCTGACTCTTTTTCACATTTTTCTTGTAATTTTTTAAGCCAAGTTGGCGGAACATCTATCATTTCCCCTGTCGCTTGATTATATACACTTTTTCCATTCAAACTTTCTGGTGTTGCATTACGAAGATATATTATTTCACAAGTAGGATCTATTTGTTTTACTCTTGCAGACTTACCTTCTGATGAAGGTCCATGCAAGAATACTGCTACACCACTTTCTATCGCACCCTTAATTATTTCTTCTTCACTTACTTGTCCAAATTTTAAATCATAAGGGTTTCTTCTTTTTTTAGCTTTTTTTTCCTCTTCATACAGTTGTTGTCTTCCTTCTTCTGACATATCTTCAACTCGAGTAAATGTCGCAGTTTGAGTCAAATCTCGAAGCATATATTTATCAAGATATTCTTTCATATTAGTTGTTGAGAAATCCCCAGTATATTTTCTAGCATTAGTATGAAAGCTTATTCCTGACAATAACCCTACTTTTGAAACAAGAGTTTTTGTTCTATCATCAATTAACCATTTTACAGGCGATACTTCTACCCAAACATAATCACCACTTCTATATAATACGCCATTCGACAATTTATAATAAACTGCAATAGTTTCCCAAAAATTAGGAATATGTTTTGCCTTAACACGAATATATCTTTTGCCATTGTAATCATATTCTTCATATTTTACTGGCTGAAAACAGCGTGAATCTAGATTAAATAAATTTGAATTATCATCAACTTCAGTTTTATCAAATGTATAATTTCTGCCTGTTGTTTGGAGTATACCTCTTTGATATTCATTTTCTAATCTTCTTTGCATATCGGAATCAGGAGCATATTGTGGATATTCCCCATATTCTACCTCTTCTGTTCCTCTATCTCCCCTCACTCTGTTCGGAGAGATTTGTGAGAATATGACAGATGACAGTAAAACTGGGCGGACGGTGCCATTGCGTGAATAAAAATTGATGCTATTGTTGCGACCATATACGTCAACGGCTTCAACATTCCAACCGAGACTGTCGTAAGAT
Organism: Sphaerochaetaceae bacterium; assembly: GCA_963609095.1. Classification (GTDB taxonomy): domain Bacteria; phylum Bacillota_I; class Bacilli_A; order RF39; family UBA660; genus Coprosoma. The sequence continues at coordinate 6,842 of CAVDHX010000034.1, forward strand.
CTAGTATAAAACAAACCTGTCTTGATGTCTTCTAATGAACCATAAGGTCGTTCATCAGAACAATAACCACCTGTTAATACTACTAAATCAGTAATAGCAGCAACATTACCATATTTATTAAGAACATCTAATTGTCTGTTACCCCAAATATCTTCTTTAGAAAGCAAAGTTAATTCTTTATCAAAATTCATTTTTAACCACCTTACCATTTTTAAAACTACTATTCATTAGTTCTAATTGCTTAAATTTTTTTCTTTCTTCTATATTTTGCCATTCCTTTATTCCTGTGTGTGCCCGCTTTAATATTTCTCTTATTCCACTTGATATTTGTCCATACCATACTAACAATTTATTTTTTAATGATTTACTAGCTTCTATTATTTTTATTACTAATAATTTTTTATTTATTTTTTCTGCTAATATTCCATTATGTAACATCACACATGTTAATATTTTATTTAATACATTTATTCCTTTTAAACTTCTTATTCTAAAATTTTCAAAATCATAGTTTTGTTTCTTTGCTCTAAAATATTCTTCTATTCTCCATCTTAACATATACATT
>CAVDHX010000035.1:0-17444 GCA_963609095.1 Sphaerochaetaceae bacterium
AAAGTGATGCACAACTATGTCTAAAATCGTGTATTCTAATTTGTTTAACTTCTGCCAATTTACTATCTTTGTTTTTTCTGTGCCTTAACTTTCAATTTGTAATCGGATTAGTATCTCCAAACAAATACCAATTATCATTATATTATACAGCTTGAAAAGCTTGCCAATATATTTGTCCGAAATTATAGACGAATTTTAAAAAAAGTGATAAAATTAAATTCAGAAGGAATAATTTGGAGAAAGAAGTGAAAATATGAATTCAAATGAACTTAAAAATATAATTGAGAATGCTAGAATTGCTAAAGGAATTTCTCAAAGAGAACTTGCTAAATTATCTGGAATAAGCAGAAGTACTTTAAATGACATTATTAATGGAAAAATTAAGAAGGTTGATGTTGATTCTTTAAAAAAAATAGCTGAAACTTTAGATTTATCTTTAACTAATCTTTTAAAAGTTGCTGGTTATGATGAGTTTCTTGATTATTTGTCTTTAGATAAATATAAAAATAAATCCACTAAGGATTTAAAAGAAATGATTGAAAAATATAAAAAGTCAGAATTAGATTTATTAGATTTTGATGCACAAAAAAGAAAAAAGGTAAAAAAAGCAAGACAACAATTATTTAATACAATGGAGCATTTAAAAATAATGCAAGAAAGTAAAGACAGTTTATATACTATAGATAAAGCTATAGAAGATATTAAATGGTCTTTTGATGAATTAGAAGATGTGGAACATAAATATGATTATGATAAATTACCAAAAGATATGTAGGAGGTTTTAATATGATAAAAGGAAAACCATTTGTAAAGTGGGCTGGTGGAAAAAGACAAATAATAGATAAATTAAAACAATATATTCCAGATGAGTTTAATACTTATTATGAGCCATTTGTTGGTGGAGGGGCATTATTATTTGAACTTTCACCTAAAAAAGCTGTTATTAATGATTATAATAAAGAACTTATGAATGTATATGAATGTATTAAAGATGAAAAAAAATTCGAAGCAATGTGTAGAGAATTAAATCATCATGAAACTGAACATTCAGAAGAATACTATTATGAAGTTAGAAATATTGATAGAGATAAGAAGAAGTTTAATAAGTTAGCAGATTATAAAAGAGCAGCTCGTACTATTTATTTAAATAAAGCTTGTTTTAATGGATTATATAGAGTTAATAGCAGAAATGAATTTAATGTACCATTTGGCAAGAAAACTAAAGTAAATACTTATGAAGGACAAAATTTAGGTATTATATGTGGCTATTTAAATTATAATGACATTAAGTTATTATCAGTTGATTTTGAAGAGGCTGTAAAAGATGCCAAAAAAGGCGATTTTGTTTATTTTGATCCACCTTACGATTCTGATACATCTACATTTAATAGTTATACTGAAGATGGTTTTGGAAAAGAACAGCAAAAAAGACTTGCTAAAGTGTTTAAAGAATTGTCAGATAGAGGATGCTATGTAATGCTTTCTAATCACAATACAACTTTAATAAATGAGTTATATAAAAATTTTCATATACATGTAATTGAGGCTAAAAGAAATATTAATTCAAACGGAAAGAAAAGAGGAAAAGTAGAAGAAGTTATTATAACAAACTTTGAAAATAAAAAAGGTTTTGAAGAATAGTTAAGGAGGTGGCAATATGTCTAAGAAATCATATTATGAAACAGATGGTTTTAAATTGATAAAAGGAGATTCATTTAAAGAATTAAAAAAGATTGAACCTAAATCAATAGATATGATTTTTGCAGACCCTCCATATTTTTTGTCGGGTGGTGGAATATCTTGCAGTGGTGGAAAGATGGTATCGGTTAATAAAGGTGAATGGGACAAATCTATTGATATAGAAGAAAAACATAAATTTAATAGAAAATGGATTAAACTATGTCATGAAGTTTTAAAAGATGATGGCACTATATGGATTAGTGGAACTATGCATAATATTTATTCAATAGGTATGGCACTACAACAAGAAGGGTTTAAAATAATAAATAATATAACTTGGAAAAAACTAAATCCACCACCAAACATTAGTTGTCGTGCATTTGTTCATTCTACGGAAACAATTCTTTGGGCAAAAAAGGATAGTAAAAAAGCAAAACACAAATTTAATTATTCACTTATGAGGGAGTTGAATGGTGGTAAGCAAATGAAAGATGTTTGGGAGTCATCGTTAACTAAACCTAGTGAGAAAAAATGTGGAAAGCATCCTACTCAAAAGCCAATTGAAATATTAGAAAAAATTATATTAGCATCTACAGATGAAGGAGATTTAATTTTAGATCCGTTTAATGGAAGTGGAACAACAGGAATTGTAGCGAATAAATTAAATAGAAAATATATAGGTATTGAAAAAGAAAAAGAATATTTAGATTTAACGATTAGAAGAATGGAAAGTGATAATAATGACTAGAAATTTTAATGATTGGGTTAGTAAATTTAAAACAAGCATATCTGATTACACTTATTATGTTGATTTTGAAAAAATATATAAAAATGTAGATAAGGTTAAAGTAGAACTTAATATTTTAAATTCTTTAATTGGTAGTAAAAATATTGAGGAGGAATTTCAAAATATTTTAATTAAGTATCCTGAAACTCTAGAGTGCATACCATTACTACTTGCAGTTCGTTCAAGAGAAATATTTGTTAAAGATGAAATAAATGAATATTTGTTTAAGTTTGATAAAATGGTTTATTCTATAAAAGATTATATTAAATTTATGAGAGAAAGTGGTTTATTTGATTTACTACAAAATCATATTATAAATAATTTATATGACTATGTTTTAGGAATTGAAGTTGGATTAGATTCAAATGGTAGAAAAAATCGTGGTGGTCATCTAATGGAAAACTTGGTCGAATCTTATATAATAAAAGCAGGTTATAAAAAAGATGTTAATTATTTTAAAGAGATGTATCTAAAAGATATAGAAAAGAAATGGAATCTTGATTTGAGCGAAATGTCTGGGCATAATACATCCACTAAAAGATTTGATTTTGTGATTAAAACAGATAAGCAAGTATATGTGATAGAAACAAATTTTTATTCTAGTGGTGGTTCAAAATTAAATGAAACTGCAAGAAGTTATAAAATGTTAGCTCAAGAATCTAAAAGAGTCGATGGTGTAACCTTTATATGGTTTACAGATGGAACGGGCTGGCTTAGTGCTAGAAAAAATTTAGAAGAAACATTTAATGAATTAGAAACTATGTATAACATAGATGATTTAGATAATGGTATATTAAATCAATTGAATTAGAATATAAAAATATTAGAGAGGTGAATATAATGAATAACATTTGTGGCTCAATTTATATACTTACAAACCCATCTTTTCCAGATTATGTGAAAATTGGTTATTCAAAAAATGTTGTAGAAAGAATAAATAAATTAAATAATTCAGAGGCAGTTCCTTTTGGATTTAGACTATATGCAACTTATGATGTTGAAACTCAATCGGCTGATAAAGTGTTACATAAAATAATTGATAAATTGAATGCTGATTTAAGAAGTATTGATACCATAAATGATAGAGTAAGAGTTAGAGAATTTTATTTGATATCTCCAGAAGATGCATATGAATTATTAGAAGATATTGCTATTATTAGTGGGACTAAAGAAAGGCTCCATTTATACAAACCAACAAAGGATGAGGTACAAGAAGAAGAAACTGCTGAAAAGAACAGAGAATTATCTAAGAACAGACATCATTTTAAAGAAATAAAATTTAAATCTAGTTTAACAAATAAAACATATTACTCTAAAACAAAAGATGATGGAACTTTAGGAATATATGAAGAAGAAACAAATAATGAAGTACCTAATAATAGTAGTCCATCAAAGAAACAAATTTTATTACAAGCTGTTAAAGACTTGAATGGTGAAGTAGAAAGTAATATTACTTTATATCAATTACAACATAGATTGGAAAAATTACTAAATAAATAGGTATATATAAATATAATGCCATTGATATTATATTTATATTAATAGGAGAAGTTGTATGGATGAAATGATTGATAATACTATAAATGATAATTTAATGAATAATAATTATTCTGATTATTTTAAATGTGATTTACATATACATACTGATTACTCGAGTAAAACTAAAACAAATGATTATAAAGGTATTTTTGAATTAAAAAAAATTATAGATAAAATATCTGAGCCATCATATAATATTAAAATGTTTTCATTTACAGATCATAACATAATAAATGTTCAAGCATATGAAGAGTATTATAATGATAAATCACTTAATACAAAAGATAGATGTCTTTTAGTTGGAGTAGAACTTGATGTTATTGTTGATAAGTATTTATTTGAAAAGTTAGATGCTAATGTTAAAAATATTGCATGTGATAAAAAGAAATATCATTCGTTAATCATTTTTAAAAGTGCTGATGCAAGAAAAATAAATGAGACTCTTGACAAGATGTATAAGAAAATATCTGAAGAATATAATGAAAAAAATAATGCTGATATAGATTTAAATGATGAAAATAAAAATTTAAAATGTAGAATAACTTCTTTTGAAAGATTTGCAGAGAGTTTTATTAACGAAGATTATATTGTTATATCTCATGGTAAAAAAGAGGCTAATATAGTTGAAGCATATAAATCATATAATAATGGATTAAGTGAAGCACAGGTTATGGTTTTAATAGGTATAATTAATGCAGTAGAAATGTCTCCTGGAAATAATGCTAAAGTGATTAATCAGTTTAATAAAGGTTTCCAATCACTACTTGATGAGGATTTTTCTGCAAAAAAAGAAGTACCATATGTTGTTTTTTCTGATAACCATCAAATAAGCTCATATCCTAAACATGATAGTGCGCAACAATTAGAAAAGGAAATGTTTACTTGGATTAAAGGGGATTTATCATTTGAAACACTTAGGATGTCATTTGTTGATCCAACTAGTAGGATTTTTGTTTCATCAGAAATGCCGAGTTTGCCAGAAAAATATATAGAAGAAATAAAGTTTACTACTTTAAATAACGAAAAAGAAAAAGAACAAAGTATTAAATTGTCTCCTGGAATAAATACGATTGTTGGTGGTAGATCTTCGGGTAAAAGTTTATTATTTAATTCGATACTTTACTCTTTATCTTCTGGAAAAGATAAAAGTAAAATCAATGATTATACTAAAGATTCTAATAAAATAATAAAAATAGAAACTATCCAAAGCAAACTAAATTGTGAAGTTGATTTTAAGAATGATAATATTTGTGAAATAAATGCATTTACTCAAGAAGAAATAATTAAATTATTTGAAAATAATGGGGAAGGTTTAAAAGAACAATTAGATTTTCATAAATTAGACACTATTGAAATAAATGATAAGATTGCCACATATAATCTTGCAATTGATCGTTTTGCAAGTGCTTATTCGGACTTGCTAAATAAGAAGAATGATAATAATAGTAGTCTTCCGATAACAACATTTGTTGAAGCATCTAAAACATTAAATGAAAAATATAAGTATAAAGAAGAAATAGAAATTCAAAAAAATGGAATTAATATATCTTCTAATGATATTAGTTTTGTAATGAAAAAATTAGATAATGAAATTCAAAATGTTAAATTGATTAAAGACTTAAAGCTTAAGGAAATTCAATTATTTAATGTAGATGAATTAGAAATAGCAAATAAATTCTTACTTCTTTTAGAAAATAAATATGAAGAGTTAAAAACAATGTTTAATAAAACTTATGTAAAAGAAGAATTTTTGAAAAATTTAGAAAATTCATTAAATGAAATATCTAACAAATATCTTTCAAAGTCATCAGAAAAGATCGCATTTGCGAAAGAAAATGTTAAAAATGAATTGACTAAGATATATAATTATTTTGAAAAGAAATTAATGTTTAAAAAGTATGCATCTGATTTAGAAAATTTAGTTATTAAAATTGATGAAAAGAATAATTTAATTTCAGATAGTTATACGTTAAATACTAAAGTGGATTCTGAAATAAACAAAGAATTTTTATATAATAGTATTGCTGAAAAGATTCATGATTTGGATAAGAATAAATCAATTGAAGAAAACTTTTTAGATTTGATGAATGGAAGTATAAAAATATTTAGGAAAGATAATTCCTATGAAAGTGTAGTAGGAGTATTCTCTTATGTTAAAAATTCTATTAATGAATCATTGACACCAAAATATACAATTATTGAAAATGATAATGATATTTCTTTAAATTCAGATAATATGTCTCAGGGTAAAAAAGCATCTATATATTTGGAAATTATATTAGAAAAATGTAAAAATAATAATTCTATAATAATGATAGATCAACCTGAAGATAATATAGATAATGAATTTATTACAGATATTATGATTGATAAGATTAGAGATTTAAGAATGAAAAATCAAGTAATTTTAGTTACACATAATGCAGCTATTGCAATTAATAGTGATTCTGAAAATATCATTATATCCGAAAATAAGGATGGGGTTTTTAATTACGATATTGGTGGATTAGAACTTGAAAATCATCGAAAGAAAATTTGCAAGTTACTTGATGGAGGAAAATATATATTTGATAATAGATATCATAAGTATAATATTATTAACAATAAGGTTTGTGAGCCAATAAGAAAGGATGAAATTAATGAATAATATAATTATAACTACTGTCGATGGAAAAAAAATTAGTATTGAATATAATAATGTAACATATGAATATTCAATTGAATCTCCTTCAATAGATACTAGTTCATTAATTAAGGTACTAGCTGATTCTGGGGTGGTTGAAGAAATAGAAATAGATGATCAAGCAATAATTGATTATATGATTGAAAATGATGTTTCTGATGAATTTAATGAATTATATAAATTTTTAAAAAATATTCCTAAAGCATATAATAAAGCTATTAATCAAATGTTGAATTTATAATAAAAAAATAAATAGCTGATAAGTATTTCTACCCATCAGCTACCCATCAAATTCATGTAAATTTATCAATTTTTGATTAAATTTTATTAAACTCTATATGAGTTATATGTCGATATTACGGGGATTTTCAACAATCCTCTTTTTTAATATAATAGCCCCCTGAAGGAGCCGAAAGGCTCCATTTTTCATTTTAAGTAGAATATTTTTAATACTAAAGTGTTGCACTTCAAACTTAAATTAACACTAAATAATTTTATTGACATATGTATTTATATAGGCTATATTAGTTATGGAGAGGTGAGATGTATGAAAGAGAGAAATATTGCATTAAGTATTTTATTTACAATTATTACTTGCGGAATTTATGGGCTTTATTGGATGGTAGTACTTACTGATGAGGTTAAAACACAGGCAAAAGATACTCGTTTGGCTTCTGGTGGAACGGCATTACTTTTTACAATCGTTACTTGTGGAATTTATGGACTTTATTGGTCATATCAAATGGGTAAATTAATGAAAACTGCTAAAGAAAATAATAACCTTGGTTCTGAAGATAATTCAATTTTATTTTTAGTATTAGATTTCTTCGGTTTATCTGTTATAAATTATGCTTTAATTCAAAATAGTTTAAATGATATTTATTATAGCAAAAGTCAAAATAATATTGTAAATAGTGAAAGCAATTAAGCTTTTTTTCTTATGAAAAAAATATTTTATTTATTAACATTATTGATATCATACCTTTTGCTTAGTCATTATTTTCATATATATGTTGTGTGTTTATTCAAAGAAATAACTGGTTTTTATTGTCCTGGCTGTGGAGTAACTAGAATGCTTTATTCTATTATTACATTTAATTTTTATCAAGCTTTTAGATATAATCCTCTTTTGTTTATTTTTCTGCCAATTGGAATATATTTATATATTGATTTTTTATTTAAAAATGATAAATCTTTATTTAAAAAAATACCTAATAAATTTTGGTATATAATTATTTTTATTTTAGTTATTTATGGAATTTTAAGAAATGTACCATTTTTTAGTTTTTTGGCTCCAACAAAGATATGATGTATGATATAAAATATGGTTGATTGTAAATAATCATGTTACTAATGATAGTATAGTTTTATATTGATTATTTTTGACAGTTTAATTAAGTAAAATTTGTTATTAAATTATTTGATAAAGTAGGTTATAAAAGACAATTTGTAAAGTAACTTATTTGCTATTTTTTTGAATTTAATTGAAATGTTATTGACAGAATATATTTATAAATGGTATATTATTTGTGCATTTTAATTTTTGATTTACTGAATAGGTAAATCTTTAATTAAAACGAAAAATGAAACACCTGGGTATGTGTAATGAAAGGAGGGCAAAATATATGCCAACTATTAATCAACTTGTTAGAAAAAGAAGAGGTTCTAAAACTAAGAAAAGTAAATCACCAATGTTAAACATTGGCTTAAACAGCAAAGATAAAAAAGAAACTGTAAGTAATTCTCCACAAAAACGTGGTGTATGTACTCGTGTTGGTACTAAAACACCTAAGAAGCCAAACTCAGCATTAAGAAAATATGCTCGTGTTAGACTTTCAAACGGAAAAGAAGTAGATACTTATATTCCTGGTGAAGGACACAACTTACAAGAACACAGTGTTGTATTAGTTCGTGGTGGTCGTGTTAAAGACTTAATCGGTGTTCGTTATCACATTATTCGTGGTACTATGGATACTGCTGGAGTTGATGCAAGAAGACAAGGACGTTCTAAATATGGTACTAAAAAACCAAAAAGTAAATAAGAAAGGAGGATATATTTATGCGTAAAAGAAGAGCGGTTAAAAGAGATGTTTTACCAGATCCTATATATAATTCAAAGGTTGTTACTAAATTAATTAACCAAATTATGTTAGATGGTAAAAAAGGTACAGCTCAAACTATCTTATATGATGCATTTAATATCATAAAAGAAAAAACAGATACTGATGCTATGGAAGTATTTAATAAAGCATTAGAAAATATTAAACCTGCTTTAGAAGTTAAAACAAGACGTGTAGGTGGAGCTAATTATCCAGTTCCAATTGAAGTAAAAGCTGATAGAGCTCAAGCTTTAGGTTTACGTTGGCTTGTTAATTACTCTAGATTAAGAGGTGGCCATTCAATGGCTGAAAATTTAGCAAACGAAATTATTGATGCTTCTAATGGCGTAGGAGCTGCTGTTAAAAAACGTGAGGAAACTCATAGAATGGCAGAAGCTAATAAAGCATTTGCTCACTATAGATGGTAATTTTAAGAAAGGAAATAAATTATGGCTCGTGAATATAGTTTAGATAAAACTCGTAATATTGGTATCATGGCTCATATTGATGCTGGTAAAACCACTTGTACTGAAAGAGTTTTATTCCATACTCATAAGATTCATAAAATTGGTGAAACACACGATGGTGAATCTCAAATGGACTGGATGGAACAAGAACAAGAACGTGGTATTACTATTACATCAGCAGCTACAACTGCATTTTGGAAAGGATACCGTTTAAATATTATCGATACTCCAGGACACGTTGACTTTACTGTTGAAGTTCAAAGAAGTTTGCGTGTACTAGATGGTGCCGTTGCTTTAATCGATGCTCAAGCTGGTGTTGAACCACAAACTGAAACTGTATGGCGTCAAGCTACAGAATATAATGTTCCAAGAATGATTTTTGCCAATAAAATGGACAAAATGGGAGCGGATTTTGAATTCAGTTTAAAGAGTATTGATGAAAGATTAGGTGTTAATGCAAAACCTATTGAATGGCCAATTGGTGCTGAAAGTGAATTCAATGGAATTATCGATTTAGTAACTAGAAAAGCTTACAAATATGATGGTAAACCTGAAGAAAACGCTGAAGAAATTGAAATTCCAGCAGATATGGTAGATTTAGTTGAAGAAAAACGTAATGACTTAATCGAAGCTGTTGCTGAATTTGATGATGATTTAATGAATAAATACTTAGAAGGTGAAGAAATTTCTGTAGAAGAAATTAAAGCTGCTATTCGTAAGGGTACATTAGCTGTTAAATTCTTCCCAGTTATGTGTGGAACTGCACTAGGTAACAAAGGTGTTAAATTATTATTAGATGCAGTTATTGATTACTTACCAGCTCCAACTGATGTTGAAGCAATCGCTGGTGTTGATATGGATGGAAAAGAAATAGTAAGACATCCTAAAGATAGTGAACCATTTTCAGCTTTAGCATTCAAAGTTATGACAGACCCATTTGTTGGACGTTTAACTTTTGTTAGAGTTTATTCTGGTCATTTATCAAATGGTTCTTATGTATTAAACGCTAATAAGGACAAAAAAGAAAGAATTGGACGTATTTTACAAATGCATGCTAATCATAGACAAGAAATCACTGATATTTATACTGGTGATATCGCTGCTGTTGTTGGCCTTAAAGCCACAACTACTGGTGATACTTTATGTGAAGAGAAACATGCTTGTATCCTAGCTCCAATGGAATTCCCAGAACCTGTAATTGAACTTGCAGTTGAACCTAAATCAAAAGATGATCAAGATAAAATGGCTTTAGCTTTACAAAAATTATCTGAAGAAGATCCTACATTTAGAGCAACTACTGATCATGAAACAGGACAAACTATTATTGCTGGTGTTGGTGAATTACACTTAGACATTATCATTGATAGAATGAAAAGAGAATTTGGTGTTGAAGCTAATGTTGGTAATCCACAAGTTGCTTATAGAGAAACTATTAAGCAAAAAGGTGATTGTGAAGGAAAATATATTAAACAATCAGGTGGTCGTGGACAATATGGTCACGTTTGGGTTGAATTTGAACCAAATGAAGGAAAAGGCTATGAATTTGTTGATGCCGTTGTTGGTGGTGTTGTTCCTAGAGAATATATACCAGTTGTAGATAAGGGTTTACAAGAAGCTATGGAATCTGGTATTCTAGCAGGCTTCCCAGTTATTGATGTAAAAGCTACATTACATGATGGTTCTTATCACGATGTAGACTCATCAGAAATGGCATTTAAAGTTGCTGCTTCACTTGCATTAAAGGAAGCTAAGAAAAAATGTAACCCTGTAATATTAGAACCAATTATGAGTGTTGATGTAACTGTACCAGATGAGTTCTTAGGAACTGTTATGGGTGACATTACTGCACGTCGTGGTAGACCAATGGGACAGAGTTCTCGTGGCAATGCTTTAACTATTGAAGCTATGGTACCACTTTCAGAAATGTTTGGTTATGTAACAAGTTTACGTTCTAATACACAAGGTAGAGGTAACTTCTCAATGAAATTTGATCACTATGAAGAAGTACCTAAAAATATCGCTGAAGATATTATCAAAAAAAATGGGGGAAACTAAATAAAAATAGTTGAAATTTAGTTTAACTCATGCTAAAATGTTAAATGAAATAGAAAAAGGAGGAATTTAAATGGCAAAAGAAAAATTTGACCGTTCAAAACCACATGTTAATATTGGTACTATTGGACACGTTGACCATGGTAAAACAACATTAACTGCGGCTATTACAAAATATTTATCAGATCAAAATCCAAGTTGGGCTAAATTCGAAGCTTATGCTGATATCGACAAAGCTCCAGAAGAAAGAGAACGTGGTATTACTATTAATACTGCTCATATCGAATATGAAACAGCTAATAGACACTATGCACACGTTGACTGTCCAGGACACGCTGATTATGTTAAAAACATGATTACAGGTGCTGCTCAAATGGATGGTGCAATCTTAGTTATTGCTGCTACTGATGGACCTATGGCTCAAACTCGTGAACATATCTTATTATCACGTCAAGTTGGAGTACCTCGTATGGTTGTATTCTTAAACAAATGTGATATGGTTGATGATGAAGAGTTATTAGATTTAGTTGAAATGGAAGTTCGTGAATTATTAACTGATTATGGTTATGATGGCGACAATACTCCAATCATCAGAGGTTCTGCATTAAAAGCATTAGAAGGAGATGCAGAATATGAAGCTAAAATTGGTGAATTAATGGAAGCTGTTGATTCATATATCGAAACACCAGCTCGTGATAATGATAAACCATTCTTAATGCCAATTGAAGATGTATTCACTATTACAGGACGTGGTACAGTTGTTACTGGTCGTGTTGAACGTGGTGAATTAAAACTTAACGAAGAAGTTGAAATCGTTGGTTTAAAACCTACTAAGAAAACAGTTGTTACTGGAATTGAAATGTTCCGTAAACAATTAGACTTTACTGAAGCAGGAGATAATACAGGTTTATTACTTCGTGGTGTTAACCGTGATGAAGTTGAACGTGGTCAAGTTATTGCTAAACCAGGTTCAGTTACTCCTCATACTAAGTTTAAAGCTCAAGTTTATATTCTTAGTAAAGATGAAGGTGGAAGACATACTCCATTCTTCAGTAACTATCGTCCACAATTCTACTTCCGTACAACTGATGTAACTGGTGTTATTGAATTACCAGAAGGTGTTGAAATGGTAATGCCAGGTGATAATGTTGAAATGACAGTAGAATTAATCGCACCAATCGCTATTGAAAATGGTACTAAATTCTCTATCCGTGAGGGTGGTAGAACAGTTGGTGCTGGTAACGTTTCAGAAGTTATTGAATAATTTAAAAGCTAGAGTTTATTCTCTAGTTTTTTCATTGACTTTTACTTTAAAAAACAATATAATTTTAATTAGTGTTAGGAGTGGTAATATGGTTCAAAAACCCAAAGGAACTTATGATATATATGGTGATAAGTCTTTAGAAAGATTATATTTTAGAAAATTAGTTTCCGCACTTATGGACAAATATAATGCTAAATATTTTGAAACACCTATTTTTGAATCTAGTGAATTATTTCATAGAGGTGTAGGTGAGACTACAGATATTGTTAGTAAAGAAACTTATGATTTTAAGGATAGAGGAAATAGAATGCTAACTTTAAGACCTGAGGGCACTGCAGGTATTGTTAGGTGTTTTATTGAAAATAAATTATATGCAGAAAGTTTGCCTTTGAAAGCTTGGTATATGGGTCCTATGTTTAGGTATGAAAGACCGCAAGCTGGAAGACATAGACAATTTTATCAATTTGGTTTTGAATCATTTGGCAGTTTTGATCCTATGATGGATGCTGAAGTTATTGGTATTGTTACTAATTTATTTAAACTTTTAGGTTTAAAAAATATAAGTGTTAATATTAATAGTTTAGGTGATAAAGAGTCAAGAGAAAATTATAGAAACGCTTTGATTGAATATTTTAAACCACATTTAGATGATTTGTGTGATGATTGCAAATCAAGATTTGAAAAAAATCCTTTAAGAATTTTAGATTGTAAAATTGATGGTGAAAAGGATATTATGAAAGGTGCTCCTAAAATAATTGATTATTTAAATGAAGACAGTAAAAATCATTTTGATAATGTTTTAAAGTATTTATCTGCTTTAAAGATTGATTATAAGGTTAATCCTAATATTGTAAGAGGTTTAGATTATTATACACATACTGTTTTTGAAGTTGTTGCTGATATTAAAGATTTTGGTTCACAAAATGTTTTAGCTGGTGGTGGAAGATATAATAATTTGGTTGAAAATATTGGTGGTCCAAGTATTCCTGGAGTTGGATTTGCGGTTGGTCTTGAGAGATTATTTTTAGCTTTAGAAAAAGAAAATATTGATATTAGAGAGATTAATAAACCTGATATTTATATTTTCCCTGCTTCTTCTAAACAAAAGGAATATGTTTTATCCCTTGCTAATTATTTAAGACTTGCTGGATTTGATGTTGAAAATGATTATGATGGAAAGAATTTTAAAAATAATTTTAAAACTGCTGATAGATTAGGTGCTAAATTTTTAATCATTATTGGTGAAGATGAAGTTAAAAATAAAATTTTAACTGTTAAGAATAATCATACCAAAGAAGAATATAAAGTTGATATGGATAATATAATAGAATTTTTAGATAAAAAAATAGGTGATGATCATGAAGATTAATAATACAAGTGTTGATATTAATAGTGTTGGTAAGACTGTTACTTTAGATGGTTGGGTAAATAAAAAAAGAGATTTAGGTGGTCTTGTTTTTATTGACTTAAGAGATAGAAGTGGAATTATACAGTTAGTTGTCAGGCCTGACAGTGATGTTTATGATTTAGCTAGTACATTAAAAAATGAGTATGTTATTGAAGTTACTGGATTAGTTAGTGAAAGGGAAAAAGCTAATAAAAATTTAAAGACCGGTGATATTGAGGTTATTGTAAGTAATATTACTATTTTAAATAAGTGTGATGAGCTACCTTTTGATTTAAATAATGTTACTGCTTTAGAAGAAACTAGATTAAAATATCGTTATTTAGATTTAAGAAGAAGTGAATTAAAAGATAAATTATATACAAAACATAAAATTATGTCATGTACTAGAAATTATTTAAATTCTTTAGATTTTATGGAAATTGAAACTCCTATTTTGTGTAAATCAACTCCTGAGGGGGCTAGGGATTATTTAGTTCCTTCTAGGGTAAATAAAGGATCTTTTTATGCTTTACCTCAATCGCCACAATTGTTTAAACAATTATTAATGATGAGTGGTATGGAAAAATATTATCAAATTGCGAGATGCTTTAGAGATGAAGATTTAAGGGCTGATAGACAGCCTGAATTTACTCAAATTGATATGGAAATGAGTTTTGTTTCAGAAGAAGATGTTATGAGTGTAACAGAAGGTCTTTTGAAAAAAATATTTAAAGAGGTTAAAAATATTGATGTCAAAGTTCCTATTGACAGAATGACTTATGAAGATGCAATTAATTTGTATGGTTCTGATAAACCTGATTTGAGATTTGAAAACAAAATTAATGATATTACTGATGTATTTGAAGGTAGTGATTTTGCTTTATTTAATAATGTAATTTCTTCAGGTGGTATTATTAATGCATTAGTTTTTAATGCAGCTAGTAAATATTCTAGAAAAGATATTGATAAGTTAGGTGAATATGTTAAAACATATGGTGCTTCTGCTTTAGCTTTTCTTAAATATGATGACGGATTTACAGGAAGCATTAGTAAATTTGTAAATGATGATATTGCAAATAAATTAGTTAATAGATTAAAATTAAAAAATAATGATTTAATTTTAATTATTGCAGGTAATAAAAAAATGGTTAAAACTTCTTTGGGTGCACTTAGATTAAAGATAGCTAGACAGTTAGATTTAATTGATAAAGATAAATATGCTTTTACTTGGGTTACTGATTTTCCTATGTTTGAATATAGTGAAGAAGAGGAAAGATATATAGCTTGTCATCATCCTTTTACAATGCCACAAGATGTAAACGCTTTAGATGATAAAGAAAATGCCTTGGCTAAGGCTTATGACATTGTTTTAAATGGTTATGAAGTAGGTGGTGGAAGTTTAAGAATTCATGATCCTAATGTTGAAGAAATCGTTTTAGAAAAGTTAGGATTTACTAAAGAAGAAGCTAATGATAAATTTGGATTTTTACTTACAGCTTTAAGGTATGGGTGCCCACCACATGGTGGTTTAGCTTTAGGCCTTGAAAGACTTACAATGATATTATGTGGCACGGATAATATACGTGATGTAATTGCTTTTCCTAAGACAACGAGTGCTTCTTGTTTAATGACAGAAGCTCCAAATACGGTTTCACAAAAACAATTAGATGAACTTAATATAAAATTAAAAGATTAATTCTTTTAATTTTTATATAAATATTGGAGGTAAATATATGGCAGTAAATGAAATGGAAATATTTAATTCTTTGAAAGATACTTTATGTGTTCAAGAAGAAGTGTTGAAAAAATTAATTTGGACTTTAAATAAAAATTATTATGGAAATTTATCTCAAAATATTTTACTATTGGGTCCACAAGGTAGTGGTAAGACTACACTGATTAAAAAAACTTTAGAAGCATTAGATATACCTTATGGTGAGGTATATGGCATGTATAGTGATGATGTGGAGGTTTTGCCTTTTATTAAAGGTTTGATTCAAATAGCTTCTAAAAATTCTGATAATAAATTATCTGGTGCTTTATTGATTCATAATATGGAAGATTGTTTTTTAAATGGTGGATTTAATTCACTTACTTCAATAATTAATGCTGGAAATTTTGTGTATCAAGATGATCAAGTATTTGATATTTCTAATATTACATTTATAGGTGAAGTTAATACTAATTATTTGAATGATGTGTTTCCAAAAGAAAATGATTTTGATAAGGATTTTGACGAAGGACTTTTTATGTCGCCAATTTTAAGAATTGTTAAAGAAATTACAACTGAAGATAATTTAGTTATAAAAGATGAAGATGGCAATTTAATCACCAGCCCATATTTACAAAGGTATGTTGTACAAAAAATAAAATCCGCTTTTTTATCTTCAATGTGTGTTAAAACATTTGGAAGACAAATTTTTATGGATGATATGACGTTCAACGATACTATTAAGGCAGTAAATTCACCAATTTCAGTTTTAAATGAATATCGTGATGATTTAGATGATGAATATATAGACTCTGATGATTTTGTTAAAAAGGTTGCCTCTATAGTCATCGAAAGTGATACTGGTTTACATAGTTTAGCAGATGCTATTGAAAATGTTGCAGTTAATGACTTTAATCATAAAGTTAAAGTATTTAAACAAGGATCCTTATTAAAGCCAAAAGGTACGTTAAATGAAAAAAGATGAATTGGTTAAAAGAAGTATAATAAAAAAATTTAGACCGTTGATATGGCATAAATTTGTTAAAGCAATTAATGATTATGAATTAATTAAAGAAAATGATAGAATTGCAGTTTGTATTAGCGGTGGTAAAGATTCTTTTTTACTTGCTTTATGTTTAGATGAGTTAAAAAAGCATGGTAAAATATCTTTTGAGTTAAAATTTATAGTTATGAATCCTGGTTATACTGATGATGTTTTAAATAAAATTAAAAACAATTTAAAATTACTAAAAATAGATGCAATTATATTTGAAAGCCCAATTTTTGAAATTGTTAGGAAAGAAAAGAATCCATGTTATTTATGTGCGAAAATGAGGCGTGGTTATTTATATAATTATGCGAAAAGTATTGGATGTAATAAAATTGCTTTAGGTCATCATTTTAATGATGCGATTGAGACTATTTTACTTAATATGATTTATAATGGAAGATATGCAGGAATGAGGCCAAAATTAAAAAGTGATAATTTTGAAGGTATGGAATTGATTAGACCGCTTTATTTAATAAAAGAAGATGATATAATTGCTTGGAAAAATTATAATGAACTTTCTTTTATTGATTGTGCCTGTTTGGTTACTAAGAAAAAAATAGGAAAAAGAAAAGAAGTAAAAGATTTAATAAAATATTTAAATCAAAATTATGAATTGGCTGATAGAAATATATTTAATTCATTAAGTAATGTTAATTTAGATAAAGTTAATAGTTATGAGATAAACGGTATTAAGAAATCATTTTTGTCTGATTATGACAAATAG
>CAVDHX010000036.1:0-9328 GCA_963609095.1 Sphaerochaetaceae bacterium
TGATTTTATAACAAAACTTTTAAATTCACAAATAAAGAGCTTATTAAGCTGTAATTCGTAATTTTATTTTGAAGAACTTATAAAGTCTCTTCTTTTTCTTTTGCTTAAATTTTGTTATAATAATTAAGGAAAGCGAGGAAATATATGCTTAAAGTAAGTGATGAATGGAAAGATTATGAATGTTTAGATGCTGGTAATGGTGAAAAGTTAGAAAGATGGGGAAATGTAATTTTAAGGAGACCTGAACCACAAGCTATGTGGGAAGTTAAGTTTGATAAATTATGGTCTAAAGCTGATGGATTTTATCATAGATCTAATCAAGGTGGAGGTTATTGGGAGTTTAAAAATAAATTGCCTGAATTTTGGACAGTTAATTATAAAGATTTAACTTTTAAGGTAACACCTACTAATTTTAAGCATACTGGTTTATTTCCTGAACAAGCTGTTAATTGGGATTTTATGATGAATAAGATAAAAAGTGCGGGTAGAGAAGTTAAGGTTTTGAATTTATTTGCTTATACTGGTGGTGCAACTATGGCTTGTGCTAAAGCTGGAGCTAAGGTTGTTCAAGTTGATGCTTCTAAGGGAATGACTTTATGGGCAAAGGAAAATAGAGATTTATGTGGTCTTTCTGATCATGAGATTAGATTTATTGTTGATGATTGTTTAAAGTTTGTTGAAAGAGAGTACCGTAGAGGACACAAATATGATGGTATTGTTATGGATCCACCTAGTTATGGTAGAGGTCCTAATAAAGAGGTTTGGAAATTTGAAAAAAATATGGCGGTTTTATTGGATGCATGTTTAAAAATTTTAAGTGATGAACCGTTATTTTTACTTATTAATGCGTATACTACAGGTATTAGTAATATTGTTTTGGCTAATATGCTTAAAACTATGATGTTACCTTTATATCCTAATGGAACAGTAACATCTGGTGAGGTAAGTTTGCCAATTAAGAAAAATAATATGGTTTTACCATGTGGTATATATGGGAGATGGGAAAGCAATGATTAATGTTATTTATGAAGATAATCATTTACTTGTAGTTGAAAAACCAATTAATGTTCCTTGTCAAGCTGATAGCAGTGGTGATGAGGATTTACTTACTATGTTAAAAAAATATTTAAAAGAAAAGTATGATAAACCTGGTGATGTTTATTTAGGTCTTGTTCATAGGTTAGATAGACCTGTTTCTGGTGTGATGGTTTTTGCTAAAACAAGTAAGGCTGCTAAAAGATTATCAAAACAGGTTCAAAATCATGAATTTAAAAAAATATATTATGCTGTTATTGAAGGAAAAGTTGGAGAAAGTGGTATATTTAAGGATAAATTACTTAAGGATGAAAAGACAAATATGACTACTATTTCATCTGATGGTAAGGATGCTGAACTTAGTTATGTACTTGCTGGTTATGTTAATAATTTATCTTTAGTTAGAATTAGTTTAAAAACTGGACGTTCTCATCAAATAAGGGTTCAATTTTCTTCTAGGAAAATACCTCTTTATGGGGATCAAAGATATAATGTTAATGCTGTGAAGGATCAAATTGCTTTGTTTGCTCAAAGATTAGAATTTTATCATCCTATTACAAAAGAGCTTATGGAATTTGAACTTCCACTTCCTGAAAGGTATCCATTTACTCTATTTAAAGAGTTAGATTAAGAGGATTTTATGAAGATTTTTAAAAAAATTTTAGGTTTAATTTTAATTATTTTATGTGTGTGTTTAATTTTTATTTCATTTGTTAAGAAACCTAATTTAAAACCTGTAAAGGGACAACTTATGAAAATGGATTTAAATGGTTTTGATAAATTGATGATTGTATCACACCCTGGTGATGAAAGTGTGTTTGGTGGTGCGAATTTAATCAAAGACAATTATTTGGTTGTTTGTGTTTCTTGTGGATATGATGTTAATAGAGAGAATGAATTTATTGATGCGGTTAATATGAGTGGTGATAAGTTTGTTATGCTTGGGTATTCTGACAAAATTTATACTAATCGTAATTATAAAAAAATATATAAACAGATTAAATATATTTTGAATTATAAGAAGTGGGATATGGTTGTTACTCATAATCCATTAGGGGAAAATGGTAATTATCAGCACAAACAAATTAGTGATATTGTTAGTAGTTTGAATAGTGACGTTTATTATTTTGGAAAATATTATAGTAAAGGACAAATGAATAAATTGGATAAGGAAACTACTTTAAATAAAAATGTAATTAAAGATAAAATTAGTATGGTTAAAGTTTATGATGGTTTATATGATGATTATAAACATATATTGCCATTTGAAGATTGGATAAGAGGTAGTAAATGGAAAAATTAGATAAGAAGGATAAATTTAATTTATTTTGGATTATAATTATTTATTTAGGTATTGCTTTAACTATTACTCATGGTGAATATATATTTGGTTCTAAGATTGATTGGGGATTTCAGCACTTCGCTTTTCCACAATATTTTAGAATGCTTTTTTATAAAACTGGAGATTTATTTCCTGATTTTGCGATGAATATTGGTGGGGGACAAAATATTTATTATTTTGTTTATTATGGTCTTTTAAGTCCTATTATTTTAATTTCTTATTTACTTCCTTTTGTTTCTATGAGTTTTTATTTGGCTTTTATTAGTCTTGTGTTAGGAATTGTTTCTATTATTTTATTTTATATTTGGATTAAAGGATTTCATTTTGACAAAACTTTATGTTTAGTTTTAACTTTATTATTTGCAATGGCATCTCCTTTGTTATTTCAAAGTCATAGACATGTTATGTTTGTAGATTATATGCCGTTTTTGATATTAGGTTTGATTGGTGTTAGAAAGTATTTTTCTTCTGGCTCAAAATGGCTTATGATGATTAGTATATTTTTAATGATTATGACTAGTTATTTTTATAGTGTTGGTGGCGTTATATGTTTGACTATATATGGTGTTTATGAGTATTTAAGGAAAACTGATAAATTTAATTTTAAGGCTTTTTTTCATGAAGGGTGCAAATTTGCTTTATATATTGTTATTTCATTTATGATGGCTGGAATAATTTTACTTCCAACTATTTATGCTTTAAAAAATGGTAGGGTAGATAGTTTATCGCATATTTCATTATTGAAAGCTATTATTCCATCACTTCATTTGGATTTTTTACTTTATAAATCTTATTCAATTGGTTTAACTGGAATTAGTTTGTTTGCTATTGTTTATTTAATTTTTAAAAATAAGGAAGATAGATTTTTAGGAATTTGTTTAACTTTATTTATTATTTTTCCTTTATTTGTTTATTTGCTTAATGGTGCTTTATATTTAGATGGTAAGGCTTTAATTCCATTTTTACCTCTTTATGTAATGGCTATTGGTTTATTTTTAAAGGATGTTAATAAGTTAAATTATAAGATTATAGTTATTATATTTATTTTATCTGTTTTATGGTCTTATTTAGAGGGTAATGATTTTAAATTTTATTTTCTATTTGATGGTGGTTTATTTTTATGTAGTTTATTTTTATATAGTAAATTTAAAAGAAAAGATATTATTTATATTCCTTTGATTATTTTAAGTGTATGTGTATGTATGTGTGCTAATTTATCTGACGAGCTAATATTAGGTGAAGATTTTGGAAAGCAAAATAGTTTGGTTTTAAATGAAATTATTAGTGATATTTCTAAATATGATAAAGGTTTTTATAGAATGAGCATCAATGTTATTGGAACTAATCAAACTGTTAATTATGTGGCTGGTATTAATGAAAATTTAACTAGTATATATTCTTCTACTTATAATACTGTTTATAATAAGTTTTATTATGATTTTAATAATAATGTATCTGCTCGTAATATGTTTATTACTGGTGAGGTTAAGAATACTTTATTTGAAAGTTTGATGGGGGTTAAATATTTAATTACTGATAAGGCCGCACCTTTGGGGTATAAGTTTGTTAAAAGATATGGTGATTATAAGGTTTATGTTAATAAGAATACTTTGCCTATTGGATATTCTAGTTCAAGGGTAATTAGTTATGAAGATTATGATAAATTAAAATTTCCAGATGAAGATATGGCTTTGATTGGAAATGTTGTTAGTAAGAGTGGAAATTATAAATATAAATCACCTTTTAGTAAAATTAATTTTGATTTGGCTAGTGGTGAGGCTGAAGGTATAAAAATTTCTAAATATAAAGATGGTTATAAAGTTGTTGTTAAGGGTGATAGTGGAAGTTTAAAAGTTAGAATGGATGAAAGTGTTCGAAATAAATTTTATTTATTAAGATTGAATATGGAAAATCCACAGAACTGTTCTTTAGGGGATACTTATATTAGTGTTAATAACATAAGTAATAAATTAACATGTAAGGAATGGAAATATTTTAATGGTAATTATACTTTTGATTATACTTTATCCAGTACGAAAAAGTTTAGATATTTATATATTAATTTTTCTAAGGGAACACATTATATTAAGAGTTATGAACTTTATAGTTTAAATTATGATGATTTAGTTTCTTTTGTTGATGATATTTCAGAGTTTAAAGTGAGTAAGGCTTTAGGTGATAAAATAAGTGGTACAATAGATGTTAAGAAGGATGGTTATTTTAATTTATCTATTCCTTATGATAAAGGTTTTATAATTAAAGTTGATGGTAAAAAGATAGATTATGAAAAGGTTAATAAGGCTTTTATTGGCTTTCCAGTAAAAAAAGGTAAGCATAAAATTGATATTGAATTTAAGGCACCAAATGCTTTTGCTGGTAAAATTGTATCTATATTTGGTATAATATTATTTATTGTTGTTAATAAAAAGGTATATCATAAATGAGGTAAAATGTGGTATAATATCTTTGATTTAAAAGGGTGATTATATGGAGAAAAAATTAGAGGCCGCACGTTTAATAAAAGAAAAATTAAATAATAATACTTTTTTATCTTATAAAGAAATTGCTTATATAACAGGTTATCATCCTAAGTATTTGTTGAAGTTAAAAAAAGAGGTTATTGATGGAACAATTAGTTTTGAACATGGTAATAAAAATAGAGTTCCTGCGAATGTTATGAGTGATGAGGAGAAGCAAAAGATTATCTCTCTTTTTAAAAAAAGTAATGTTAGTATTAGAAAATTTTGTAAGTTTTATAACAGCAGGAGTTATTCTTGTATTTATAATTTACTTAGGGAAGAAGGGCTACTTCGTCAAAAGACAAAGTAGTTTTTTTGTCGTTTTTTATAAATTCTATTTTTTTATTTTTCATAATATCTTTTATTGGGAGGAAATTATGAAACAAGGGTTAACTAAAGATGAGGTTATTAGAAGTAGAAAATTATATGGTAGTAATGATATTAAAAATGTTTCTAAGGAGTCTTTTATACATAAATTGGTTGCGACTATGGGAGATCCTATTATTAGAATTTTATTAATTGCTTTGGCTATTAAAACTTTATTTTTGTTTCAAAATTTTGATTGGTATGAAACTATTGGAATAGTGATTGCTATTTTTTTAGCTTCATTTATTTCGACCATTTCTGAATATGGTAGCGAGAAGGCTTTTGAAAAGTTGCAGGCTGAAGCTTCTAAAATTAAGGTAAGGGTTAGAAGGTGTAATGAGTTAAATGAGATTTCTATTGATGAGGTTGTGGTTGGCGATATTGTTTTACTTGGTACTGGTGATGGTGTTCCTGCGGATGGTAGGATAATTAGTGGCAGTATTTTGGTAAATGAATCTAGTTTGAATGGTGAAATGAGAGAGCAGGAAAAGAAGAAGGATGATGAAGTTTATAGGTCTAGTGTTGTTTATTCTGGGAATGCTTGTATGGAGGTTTTGAAGGTTGGTGATGCTACTTTTTATGGTAAGCTTGCTAGAGAAGTGTCTGAGAAAGCTCCTGATAGTCCTTTGAAGTTGAGATTGGTTGAACTTGCTAAATTTATTAGTAAGATTGGATATGTTGGGGCTTTTCTTGTTAGTTTTTCTTATTTGTTTTCTGTTGTTGTTATTGATAATAATTTTAATTTTTCTTTGATTATGAAAACTCTTTCTAATTTTCCTTTAATGTTTGGACACATTTTACATGCTTTAACTTTAAGTGTGACTATTATTGTTGTTGCGGTTCCTGAGGGGCTTCCTTTAATGGTTACTTTGGTTTTATCTTCTAATATGAAAAGGATGCTTAAAAGTAATGTTTTGGTAAGACATCTTATGGGTATTGAAACTGCTGGTAATATAAATATGCTTTTTACTGATAAGACTGGAACGATAACTAAGGGGAGACTTTGTGCTGTTGCGGTTAGCGATGGATGTGGTAATTTATTTAAAAGTGAAGATGAGTTAAAATCTAATTTGGTATTTTATAAAAGAGTTAAGTTATCTTTGGTTGGTAATAATGAAAGTTCTTATGATGTTAATGGTAAGCCTACTGGTGGTAATATAACTGATAGGGCTGTTTTAAATTTTTTTAAAAATAGTAATTTAAAATATAAGGTTATTGATAAAGTTCCTTTTTCTAGTGAGAGTAAGTATTCTATGTCTACTTTATTTTATGAGGGTAAGAAGATTACTTTTATAAAGGGAGCTCCTGAGATTATTATTAAAAAGTGTAGTCATTATTATGTTAATGATGGTAAGAGGCTTTTTGTTAATAAAGATAAGGTTTATGCTCAAATTAAAAAGGCTACTGATAATGGTATGAGGGTTTTGGCGTTTGCTAGTGCGTCTAGTAATAAAATTGATAGGTTATCTTTTATTGGCCTTGTTTTTATTAAGGATGAAGTTAGACCGGAGGCTTTAGAAGGACTTAAGTTAATTGAGAGGGCTCATATTAATACGGTTATGATTACTGGTGATAATGCTAACACGGCTAGGGCAATTGGAAGAGAGGTTGGACTTTTAAAGAATGATGATGATGTTGTTTTGACTAGTGAAGAGTTTAATTCAAAATCTGATGAGGAGATTATTAAGCTTTTGCCGAGACTAAAGATTTTGGCTCGTTTGCTTCCACAGGATAAAAGTAGACTTGTTAGAATAGCTCAGGCTAATAATTTGGTGGTTGGTATGACTGGTGATGGTGTTAATGATGCTCCTGCTTTGAAGAAAGCTGATGTCGGATTTGCGATGGGCTCTGGCTGTGAGGTTGCTAAAGAAGCTAGTGATATTGTTATTTTGGATAATAATTTACTTTCAATTTCTAATGCTGTTTTGTATGGTAGGACTATATTTAAAAGTATTAGAAAATTTATTATTTTTCAATTAACGATGAATATATGTGCAGTTAGTATTTCTATTTTAGGACCTTTTATTGGTGTTGATGTTCCTATTACTGTTATACAAATGCTGTGGATAAATATGGTTATGGATACTTTGGCTGGTATTGCTTTTTCTTTTGAGGCGGCTCTTAGGGAATATATGTATGAAAAGCCTAAGGAGAAAAATGAGAAAATAATTAATAGGTATATGATGGATGAAATTATTTTTACTGGTGGATTTTCAGCAATTATGTGTATAGTTTTTTTGAAGGCTCCTTTTATTTGTAATATTTTTAGGGAGGATGCTGATAATAAATATTTGATGACGGCGTTTTTTGGACTTTTTATTTTTATGGGTATATTTAATTGTTTTAATGCAAGAACACATAGGTTAAATCTTTTTTCAAATCTTTCAAAGAATAAAATTTTTTTAATTATTATTTTGTTTATAGTTTTAGTGCAAGTTTATTTGATTTATTATGGTGGTGATTTATTTAGAACATATGGTTTAAATTTTTTCGAATTTGAGATTATGTTTTTGTTATCTTCTTTGGTTGTTCCAGTTGACTGGCTTAGGAAAATTTATTTGCGTAGATGTGGCGAGAAAGGTGGGGTTTAAATTTGATTTTTTTTAGGGAAATGCTATAATATATTTCGAAAAGAGGAATAATATGGAAAATGGAAAAATGAAATTGACATATATTAAAGGAATGACTATGGTTTGTAGTGTGGCGTTAGCTGCTAGTTTAATTGGATGTGGTTCTAAAAGTACTGTTAATACTGAGCAGACAAGTACTACTCAAGAAATGGCTACTACTCAAGATGGCTCTAATTTAGATCCTGATAGTTCTAATGAAAGTTCTTCTGAAAATTCTTCACGTTTGGAAGAGTCATTGGAAGTTATTCTTGAAGGTGGTAAAAAGTTAGATGATGCTGCTAGTGAGGCGGCTAATAGTGATGCCGTTCAAGAGGAATTTGAAAATTCACTTCAGAATTTTATTGATTTAGATGATTTTATTAATGGTGAGAAGGATATAGATGGAATTAGTTATGATGATTTAAGTGATGCTGCTAAAGAAAAAGTTAATTCTGCTAGAGATAGTCTTGATAATTCTTTGGAAAGAATTCATCCAAATTATAAATCTGATTTTAAAGACTGGTTTACTGATAAGGCTGCAGGTGCTCTTGATAAGTTTTCTGATTTAAAAGATCAAGGTTTAGAAATTTGGAATGAAATTAAATCAAAAAGAAAGCAAAAGTAAACATATAGTAAACGAAAGATGAGTAAAAAAACTTATCTTTTTTTCATTGTATTATGTTTAAAATTGTGATATAGTTACATAAGAGTAATCATAGGTTATTCTTTTGTTTGTGGGAGGAAAGGTAATATTTATGATAAATTTTATTATTTGTGATGATGATATTAAATTCCGTGATAAAGTTATACATTTTGTTAACTGTTATATGATGAAAAACAAGATTGAATATAAGACTCATATTTTTGATGATTATGATAGTAGTTTTATGAAGATTGTTGAAAAGAAGATGAGTTTTAAGATTTATATTTTAGATATTGAAACACCTACTCATTCTGGAATTGATGTTGCACGAATTATTAGAAAGAATGATGTTGATAGTGTTTTAATTTTTTTGACAGGTCATCATGAACTTAGTAATGTTGTTTTGAAAAATGATTTTTTATTTTTGTCTTTTATTAATAAATTTGATGATTGTGAGGGAAGATTAAATAAATCTTTGGATAGAGCTTTTCAAACTTTAAAAGTGAAAAATATTATTCGTTTTAAAGATGGTGGAGTTGTTTATACTATTCCACAAAGTGATATTTTATATGTTACTAGAGATAGTATTGAGAGAAAATGTATTATTGTTACTGATTATGGTGAATTTATGATTAGTAAAAATTTAAATGAAATAGAAGAACTTTTGAATGATGATTTTGTAAAAACTCATAGGGCTTGTATTATGAATTCTAAAAGAATTAGAAGTGTAAGTAAGAGTAAAAAAGAAGTTTTATTTGATAATGGAATGAAGTCTAATTTAATTTCAACTAGATTTGATGAGGAGTTGATATAG
>CAVDHX010000037.1:0-18583 GCA_963609095.1 Sphaerochaetaceae bacterium
ATGTTTCACGTGAAACATTAAGTACTGTGGATTATTAATTAATATTTAAGATATTTAATTTTATTATATTTTCTGTAAAATCTATATAATTTGGCTATTTTTTATGTAAATTGGTACTAGAATAGAGGAAAATATAATTTTTCTTATACTTTATTATATTGTTAAAAATATTTGGTTAAATATCTAGTAACCTAAGTGTTTTACTCATAATTAAAAATAGATAGAAAATTATTTATTTTTGAATCAATGTTTCACGTGAAACATTAGTGCTGTGGATTATTTTTTTCATTAATAATACTGGCAGTATAAATATTTTATTTAAAAAAATATTATATCTTTATTTTTTTAACCTAAAATGATTATTTAAGTATGTGTATATCAACAACTTTTTTTATTAAAATCAGGTATTTCTTGTTAACGATGTTATTTCATTTAATAAAATTTATCTTAAGCAGCGTGATGTTATCAATCTTAGTGTTTAACTAATGTTTCACGTGAAACATTAGTACTGTGGATTATTTTTACTATTTATTAGCACTACTGACGATAGAATGGGGAAATATATTTTTTATATTTTATAATAATAAAATTCACTTGATTTTAATACTGATGTTTCACGTGAAACGTTAGTATTGTGAATTCCTTTTGTTACTCGTTAATAATGTTGGAAATTATTTTATTTAAACATAATTATCATACTTTTAATTTTTTCAGTTTGTGATAGTTATTTAAATATGTATGTATATCAATATTCCTTTATTAAAATCTGATGTTTCTTATTAAGAAATTTATCTCAGGTAATATGCATTATCAAACTTGATGTTTAAACAATGTTTCACGTGAAACATTAATATTGTGGATTATTAATTAACATTTAAGATATTTAATTTTATTATATTTTCTGTAAAATCCATATAATTTAGTTATTTTTTATGTATATTGGTACTAAAATAAGTAAAAATATAATTTTTCTTATATTTTATTATATTGTTAAAAATATTTGGTTAAATATCTAGTAACCTAAGTATTTTACTCATAATTAAAATAGATAGAAAATTATTTGTTTTTTTATATACATAAAAAAACAATTTTATTTTTGAATCAATGTTTCACGTGAAACATTAGTGCTGTGGATTATTTTTGATATTTATTAATAATACTGGCTACAAAATATTTATTTATAAATAAATTATCATATTTAAATTTGTCAAAATTGAAATAAGTATTTAAACATTTTAACACTTTTTTCATTAAAATTTGATTCTTTTCTGTTGATAATATTATTTTATTTAATAGTAATTTTATTTTAAATTTTACGTATTATTAATTTTGTTGTTTTATTAATGTTTCACGTGAAACATTAATACTGTGGATTATTTTCTAATATAAAAAAGAACGAATATATTATTCGTTCTGCTATGTTTCACGTGAAACATATTAATTTGTTGATTCAGTTGATTCTTCTTTGATGTCCTCAGTTGTTAATTCTTCTGTATCTTTTTCTAGTAGGGCTATACTGCTTACTTTTTGATTATCCTTTAGATTAATTAATCTAACTCCTTGTGCAACCCTTCCGGTTGTTGAAATTTGTTCAATTGGTAATCTAATAATTATTCCACTATCAGTTATGATCATTAAATCTTCATCACCGTTTACTAGTTTAAATGATACGATATTTCCATTTTTATCCGTTATATTAAGAGCTTTTACACCTTTGCTGCCTCTATGAGTCATTCGATATTCGTCAGTATTTGTGCGTTTTCCATAGCCTTTTTCTGTTACAACTAATATTTGTTGATTTGATTGTGCTATTTCACAGCCAACGCATTTTCCATCTCCAAGTTCAATTCCTTTAACTCCTGAGGCGGTTCTTCCCATTATTCTGATTTCATTTTCGTTAAATCTAATCATTCTTCCATTTGAAGATGCTATTATTATTTCGTTTTCCCCAGTTGTTTTCTTTGCTGATATTAATTCATCTTCTTCTTTTAAATTTATAGCTATTTTACCATTTGCCCTTATATTTTCAAATTCACTTAAAGCAGTTCTTTTTATTAACCCTTTTTGTGTACAAAATACAATATTCTTACATTCTTCTTCATTGCTTACTTTAAGCATTGTTTTAACTATTTCATTCTTTTCTAATGGTAATAAGTTAACAACTGGCAAACCTTTTGATTGCCTACTATATTGTGGTATTTCATATCCCTTAACTCTATATACTTTTCCTTTGTTTGTAAAGAACATTAAATAATCATGTGTTGTCATTGATAATAATTTTTCCACATAATCATCTTCGTTTGTTGTCATTCCTTTTATTCCAACACCACCACGATTTTGAGTTTTGTATGTATCTGATGTCATACGCTTAATGTAGCCTTTATTTGTTAATGTTATAACGATGTTTTCCACAGGTATTAGTGATTCATCTTCTATGTAGTCAATTGCTGTCATATCAATGTTTGTGCGTCTTTCGTCACCATATTTATTTTTGATTTCTAACATTTCATTTTTAATTATTTCTAATATTTTTTCTTCTGAAGCTAATATTTCTTTATACATTTTTATTTTTTCTAACAATTCGTTTAATTCGGCTTCTATTTTATCTCTTTCTAAACCTGTTAAACGTCTTAATTTTAATTCAAGAATGGCTTCTGCTTGAACAAGCGTTAAACTATATTTTGCAGTTAATTTTTCTTTTGCTTCTACATCTGTTTTAGCTTCTTTTATTATTTTAATAAAATCATCAATGTTATCAAGAGCTATTTTATAACCTTCTAATATGTGAACTCTTTTTTCAGCTTTGTCTAAATCAAATTGTGTTCTTCTTGTAATTACTTCTTTTTGATGATCGATATATTTTGAAATAATATCTTTTAAGCCTAATGTTCTTGGTGTTTTATTATCTATCATAAGTAGGATAATACTATATGTTGTTTGAAATTGTGTATGTTTATATAAATTATTTAAAACAACTTGTGGATTAGCATCTTTTTTCAAAGTAATTGTTATTTTTATACCATTTTTTAAGTCTGTGTGATAATCTGATATACCATCTATTACCTTTGTATGAACAAGTTCTGCGACTTTATTTTTAAGGTCTGATGTATTTACTCCATATGGTACTTCATCGACTATAATATAATGTCTTCCATTTTTTTCTTCGATTGTTGCTTTACTCCTTATTGTTATTGTTCCGCGTCCTGTTTCATAGGCTTTTTTTATTCCACTATTTCCTAGGATTGTTCCACCTGTTGGAAAGTCTGGACCTTTTATATATTGCATTAAACCGAGTGTATCAATTTCTGGGTTATCTATGTATGCTACACAGCCATCTATTACTTCACTTAGGTTATGTGGTGGAATATTTGTTGCCATTCCAACTGCAATACCCATTGTTCCATTTACTAATATGTTTGGGAAACGAGAAGGTAGAATTGATGGTTCTTTTTCTGATTCATCAAAGTTTGGCTCAAAATCAACAGTATTTTTGTTAATATCTCTTAGTAATTCTAATGATATTTTTGAAAGCCTTGATTCTGTGTAACGCATTGCTGCGGCACCATATCCTTCAATATTACCAAAGTTTCCGTGTCCATCTACAAGCATATATCTATAGCTAAAATCTTGAGCCATACGAACCATTGCTTCATAAATACTAGAATCTCCATGTGGGTGGTATTTACCCATAACATCTCCGACTATACGAGCACTTTTTTTATGAGGTTTATCTGGTGTATATCCAGATTCATACATTGAATATAATATACGACGATGAACTGGTTTTAAACCATCTCTTAGGTCGGGTAGGGCTCTTGATTTGATAACACTCATGGAATATTCTATGAATGAGCTTTCTATTTCACTAACGATGTTATTTTCTAATAATCTGTCTCTTGTGTGATCCATAAGTTACCTCCTATACATCTAAATTTTCCGCATATTGTGCGTTTTCTTCTATAAATTTTCTTCTTGGTTCTACTTCTTCACCCATAAGTTTTGAAAATGCTTCATCTGCTGCCATTGCATCTTCTACTGTTATTTTTCTTAGGGTTCTATAGTTTATATCCATTGTTGTTTCATTTAACTCTTCTGGGTCCATTTCACCTAAACCTTTCATACGCATGATATCATATTTTGTATTAGGATTTAGTGAAGCTATATATTCGTCTCTTTCTTCTTCATTTAAAACATATTTTATTGTTTTACCATGTTTTATACAGAATAGGGGAGGCTGAGCAGCATAAACGTGTCCTGCTTCTACTATTGGTTTAAAGAAACGATAGAATAGTGTTAACAATAATACTCTTATGTGTGAACCATCAACATCGGCATCGGTCATTATTACAATTTTGTGATATCTTAATTTATCTAAATTAAATTCTTGACCAATTCCAGTACCAAAAGCTGTTATGATTGTTCTGATTTCTTCATTTGATAAAGCTCTATCTATTCTTGCTTTTTCAACATTTAAAATTTTACCTCTTAATGGAAGAATTGCTTGTGTCATGGAATCTCTACCTTTAATAGCAGAACCGCCGGCACTATCTCCCTCGACTATAAATATTTCGCATTTTGATGGATCTTTATCTTTGCAATCCACAAGTTTTCCGCCAAAATTAACTACATCAAGGTCACTTTTTCGCCTAGTAAGTTCTCTTACTCTTTTTGCTGCGATACGTGCTCTTGCTGCTGTCATATTTTTATCAATTATTACTCTTGCTTCATCTGGGTGCTCAAGAAGATATCTTTCAAAACCTTCTGAAAATACTTTATCGGCTAATTTTCTTACTTCTGAGTTACCTAATCTGCCTTTTGTTTGCCCTTCAAATTGTGGATTAGGATGTTTGCATGAAACTATCATTGTAAGTCCTTCTTTTACATCTTCACCACTTAAAGAAGAGTCTTTTTCTTTTAAGATGTTATTTTTTCTAGCATAATTATTGATAACTCTTGTTAAAGCTCTTCTAACTCCTTCTTCATGAGTTCCTCCATCATGGGTATTTATATTATTAACAAATGAATAAATACTTTCTGAATAATCTGTACAATATTGCATTGCTACTTCAAAAAATACGCCTTCATCTTCACCTTCTAAGTGAATTATGTCGCTTTGAATAGGTGTTTTATGTTTATTCAAATATTTAACATATTCACTTATTCCACCTTCATAGTAAAATACATCTTGAAGTTTGTTATCTTCATC
The DNA here is from genome assembly GCA_963609095.1 of Sphaerochaetaceae bacterium. Classification (GTDB taxonomy): domain Bacteria; phylum Bacillota_I; class Bacilli_A; order RF39; family UBA660; genus Coprosoma. The sequence goes on from CAVDHX010000037.1 coordinate 5,207, forward strand.
TCTTGTGTCTGTTAAAGTTATTTTTAAACCTCTATTTAAGAAGGCTAATTCTCTTGTTCTAGTTTTTAGGGTATCATAATCAAATATGTCTGTATCAAATATGTCTGCATCTGGTTTAAATGTTACTGTTGTACCAGTTTTTTCAATATCACAATCACCAATTTCAGTTAGCTTTTGTTTTATTTTTCCACCGTTTTCAAATTTGGCTTCATTTATTTTTCCATTTTTATATACTGTAACATCTACCCAAGATGATAGAGCATTTACAACAGAAGCACCTACTCCATGTAGACCACCTGATACCTTATATCCGCCACCACCGAATTTTCCACCAGCATGAAGAACTGTATATACTGTTTCTACTGTGGAAAGTCCTGTTTTGGGATGAATTCCTGTTGGTATACCACGTCCGTTATCTTGTACTGTGATGGAATTACCTTTATTTATTGTTATTTCAATATGATTACAATATCCGGCTAAGGCTTCATCTATACTGTTATCTACTATTTCCCATACTAAGTGGTGTAGACCTTTGACATCTGTTGTTCCAATGTACATTCCTGGTCTTTTTCTTACTGCTTCCAGACCTTCTAGAACTTGAATGTCGGATTCGTTGTAGTGCTGATTATTTTCGTTCATTTTTCCACCTCTTTTAATATTTTTCCATTTTTTATATGGATTAATTTAGCTTTGGTTAGGAGTTTTTTATCAATGCTATCTAAATTTGTTGTTGTTATTATTACTTGCATGCCACTATCTATGTAGTTTAATAAATTATTTTTTTTATTATTATCTAAATCGCTAAATACATCATCAAGTAATATAATTGGACTTGTTTTTTTATAATCTTTGAATATTTCTATTTCAGACAATTTTAAGGCTATTACAGCCATTTTTTGCTGTCCCTGAGAGCCAAATTCTTTTACCGAGTTTGATTCTATGGTGAAGATAAAATCGTCTCTGTGAGGGCCATATAATGTTGTTTTTAACTTTACTTCTTTTTCATGATTATTTTTATATGCTTGATATAACGTGCTTTTTATTTCTTCTTTTTCAAATGATTTTAAATCTATTGATGGGGAATATTGGATGTTGAAACCTTTTATTTTGGCTATGTTTTCATATATTGAAGGACATATTTTATTTAACTTTTCCACATACTTTTTCCTCATTTGATAAATAAAAATACTTTTGTTTATTAGATAATCTGTTAGAATATCGAAGTAATTTAAATCAATTTTTAAGCCCATGTTTAAATCTTTTAATAATTCATTTCTTGTTTTGAGAAGCTTATTAAAATCATTTAATGTTTGATAATAATTTGCTGAAATTTGTGATAATTCTAGGTTAAAATATTTTCTTCTATCACCTGGAGAACCTTTTATTAAATCTAAATCTTCTGATGAAAAGATAATAATATTCATTTTTTCAATGTAATCTGATAATTTTGTTATTACATTATTATCTATTTTTACTGTTTTTTTTGTTTTAGATAAATCTATTTCTAAATTATATGGTATTTCTTTTTGCAAAGTTCCTTTTATTATAGCTTTATCTTTTCCTGTTTTAATAAGGTTATCAGATGTATATGAACGGTGAGAAGAGGTAAGTCCTAGAATATATATACTTTCAAGTAAATTCGTTTTTCCTTGGCCATTTTGCCCATAGATGATGTTTATTTTATCATTTAAATTAATTTTGAGGGATTCATAATTTCGAAAACTATGCATTTCTATATTTTTGATGATCATAATTTACCTCATTTCGATTTTTAAGCTCTTCATTTTTGATTTATAGCATTTGGCATACTCCTATACCTCGTATCCATTATACCATAAAATAAGGTGAAAAACGTAAAAATAAGCTAATTTTAGCTTATTTAATAATTATTTTTTTATAATTTTCGTTTTTTTAAAACTAATAGTAATTTTGTTGCCCTTAAAATTTGATTTTCAAGTGAAGGATATGATATATCAAGGTTTAATTCTGTCCCATTTATGAATGTTATTTTACTTTGATAATCATTTTTTTCATATTTTAAAATATTATTTAATGAAATCCAAATGCATTCTTTTATTTCTGGTGAAGTTGTTGGAAAAAATATTATTTCTCTAGTTTCTTCAAGGATTATTGGTAATTTGTATTTCATACCTAGTGCATATTTTGATGCTTCAGTTCTTCCATTTAGGGTACTTCCATAATACTTACAATTATATTTAAGTAATTCCTTCACTGATTTGTTTACTATTATTGTTTCATTTCCTGCAATTATTTTGGATGTGTTATTATTTTCTGGCATTATTGCATATGTTTCGCTATTGATTTCGTAATTTTTGTCAAACATAATTTTCCTCCTTTTTTTGAAACAACTCTCTTATACTCAGATCTAATGTCAAAATTTGTTGTTTTTTGTCGATATGGTGGAAAAAGTTAAAAAAAAAGGACTTAATATGTCCTAATTGGTAAAATTAGTTGTATTAAGTCGTCATTTTCTACATTTTTAAGGATTATAGGTTTTATTTCTCCGTTAAACATTAATTCTATGTCATTTGTTTCTAATGATTTAATTGCTTCCATCATGTATTTTGAATTAAAGGCAATTTTTATTTCTGAATTATTGTCTTTTTCTATTTCTATTTTTTCTTCGACATTTCCTATTTCAGGAATATTTGAAGAGATGAGTGCTATATCGTTTGTTGATTCAAATTTTATTGTGTTTTTATCACTTTCATTTGTAAGAAGCGAAGCTCTATCAATAGCACTGTATAAGTCATCGTATTTAACTTTCATTGTTAATTCAAAATTTTCTGGTATTAATTTAGATGTATCTGGATAAGTACCACTTATTAATCTTGTCATCATTGTGATTGTTCCAAATCTGAATACTGCTTTATTTGCAAATATGTGCATTTCTATATCTTTTTCATCGTCATTCATTAATTTTACTAATTCATTTAGATTCTTTGTAGGTATTATTATATTTGCTTTTTCTGATGCTTTTGTTTCTAATTTTATTGTTTTAACAGCTAATCTATATGAATCGGTTGCAGTACATTTTATTATATCATCATTTATTTTAAAATTTATTCCAGTTAAAACAGGTCTTGTTTCACTTACTGATGTTGCAAATGATGTTTGATTTATTATTGTTTTAAACAATTTTTGATTTAGTGTTATAGGATTTTGGTTAAATTCTAATTCTAAATCTGGAAATTCATTGACATTACTACAATTTAATGTGAATGAAGAATTTTTTGTTGTTATATATAGTTTAGAATCAATTACTTCTTCTAAATTTATTATTTCATCTGGTAGTTTTCTTATTATTTCATATATATATCTTCCTGAAACAACTATTTCTCCTTTTGTATCTATTTTAATAATGTCTTTCTTATCTATAAATGTTTTAATTGATATATCACTATCTGTACTCATTAAATACATTCCATCATCAGTTAATTCAAATTTTATACAATTTAATATAGGTCTTAAATTTTTGTTTGATATTCCTTTAATTACATAATTTAAATGTTCTAGTAGAACAGATTGTTTAATTTCTAATTTCATAAATTTTCTCCTTTATTTTTTTATTTTTTAAATATATTTCTTATTATTGGTGTGGAAAAAGTTGATAAATATAGTTTTCCCTTGAAATATAAAGTTAAATTATTACTTTACACCATGTGGATAAATGTGGAAAAGAATGTTTTTTTCACTCTTTAATTTGATTTATAATTTTTGAAATTTCTATTTCTAAGTTTTTATCCTTTTTTAATTCTCTTTTTATTTTAGCAACTGAGTGCATTACTGTAGTATGGTCTTTTCCTCCAAATTCACTTCCTATTTTTGGCAAAGATTCTTTTAGATGTATTCTACATATATACATTCCTATTTGTCTTGGTACGGCTATTTTTGATAATCTTTTTTTTGATTTTATATCTTCCACAGTTATATTGTAATTATTTGCGACTAGTTGTATTACTTGGTCTATTTTATTTCTTGATATAATATTTTTTCCAATATAGTCTTTTAAAGCTTCTACAGCAAGTTCTAAGGTTATTTCCGAACCATTCATTATTGTGGCATATGCTAATACACGTGTTAAAGCACCTTCTAATTTTCTTATGTCAGTTGTGCAGTTGTTAGCAATATATTCTTTAACTTCCATTGGTACGAAGCTTTTCATGTCATGAGCTTCTATTTTTTTATCTAATATTGCCAATCTTAAGTTTAATTCGGGTGGTAATATGTCTATAGTTAATCCCCAGTTAAATCTGGTTCTTAATCTTTCTTCTAATTTTTTTAAATCATCTGGTGATCTATCTGATGAAATAATTATTTGTTTATTGTTTGTGTGTAATTCATTGAATGTGTTGAAAAATTCTTGTTGTGTTTTGCTTGCTATTTCTAAGTATTGTATATCATCAATCATTAGGACATCGATATCTCTATATTTTCTTTTGAAATTATCCACAGCCTTGAAATTACTTGTTTCATTTTTTCTATATATATTAAGAAAGTCATCTACAAATTTTTCACTAGTAACATATAGAACTTTTTTATTAGATGTTGAAATGATGTAATTTCCTATGGCATGCATAAGGTGTGTTTTTCCTAGACCACTTGAACCATATATAAATAGTGGATTATACATTGCACCTGGTTTTTCAGCAACTGCTAGGCCTATAGCTTTAGCAAATTTATTACTTTCCCCAGATATAAAATTATCAAATGTGTATTTACTATCTAATCCACTTTCAAATACTGCTTCATTGTTTTCTTCATTTTCTTCTGTTGTTTCAATATTGTTTATTTCATTAGGTGTTACATATTTAAATTTAAAAATTGAGCCAGTTACTTCCATAAATGTTTCTTTGATAATTTCCCCATAATTTTCTTTTAAATGTTTTTTATGTACATCTAATGGAACTTCAATTATTGCATATTCATTATTTAAATCAATTAATTTTGTATCTTTAAACCATGTTTGAAATAAAACAGGTTTTAATTTTATTTCCATTTTAGATAAAAAAACGGTCCACATGCTTTCTAAATCCATATTATCCCCCCATATGTGTTTTTTTGAACATCCATTTTCATTTTACATTATTTTTACATTTTTTTCTATAAAAACTGTGGAAAATTGGTAAAAAAGTTTTAAACAAGGATTTATTGTCGAAAAATATCAGTTTATAGCAGATATGCACATATTGTGTGGATAAATAAATTTGCACATTTGTTGATAAATTATAATTATTCACATATGTTGAAAAGTAGAAAATTGTCTTTTTTTTTAGATATTTTTTTTGTGTGGAAAATAAAAAAATATAAAATCAAAAAATTTTATACTGTGGAAAACTCGATATTTGCAATTAGGTTTTATTTGTGTTATAATGCATGTGTTTTTTTTAATTAAATTTTGTTTTAATAAATTGACATTTGATTGTTTTGTCTATATAATTTATTAAGCAATGTGATTTTTATTTAGGAGGTGGATTTGATGTCAAAGAGAACTTTTCAACCAAATACTCGTAGAAGAAGTAAAAAAATGGGATTTTTTGCTCGTATGAAAGCAGGTATTGTTAATAGAAGAAGAAACAAAGGCCGCAAGGTATTATCTCATTAAATTGCCACTGCTGGCGAAAGCGGTGGTTTTATTTTATTATGGTGATGTTATGAAAAAAATAAATATTGTTAAGGAAAATAGAGAATATAGTCGTATTATTCAAAATAATAAGCCTTTTAAGTATAAGGATTATATTATATATATAGATAAAAGAAATAATGATGTTTACAAATTTGGATTTTCTGTAGGTAAGAAGGTTGGCAATGCTGTTGTTAGAAATAGAGTAAAAAGACAGTTACGTAGCATTATTGATAAAAACGCCTATAAAAATAATTTTGAATGTATTATAATAGTAGGTAAGGGAATTTTAAATAGGAGTTATGATGAAATGAGCTTGAATTTAAATTTTGCGTTAAGAAAATTAAATTTGTTGAAGGAGAAGAATAATGTATAAAAAAATTATGATGTTTGTGGCGATATTTTTAACTACTATATCGCTTACTGGATGCACAAGTTATGTTAAGGATAGTAAGGGTGCGGCTGTTAAGGAGCCTACTACAGGTCAAACTTTAGCTTCTAATATTTTGTGCAGACCAACTAATAAGGATGTTTTGAAGACTTATAAAAAAAATAAGGTAAATATTTCTAAATTACCTGAATGCTCTAAGTTTACTCCAGCTTCTGGAACGTATGGTGGTATTTGGGAAACTATTTTTATTAAGCCCTTGAGTTATTTTATAATTCAACTTGGTAAATTAGTAGGTAATTATGGTTTGGCAATTATTATCATTACTTTAATTATTCGTTTGATTATTTTCCCACTTAGTAAAAAATCTGCTTTACAATCCGAAAATATGAAGTTTGCTCAAAAGGATTTGCAAAGACTTGAGAAAAAATATCAAGGTAGGGAAAGTCAAGAAGATCAAATGATGAAGGCACAAGAGATGATGAGTATTTATAAAAAGTATGATATAAATCCGATGTCTGGTTGTTTATTTGCTTTTATTCAAATGCCCCTTTTCTTTGCTTTCTTAGAAAGTTTAAATCGTTTGCCTATTGTTTTTGAAGGAAAATTTTTAGGATATAATTTAGGAAGTAGTCCTTTTGTTAAATTATTTGGTGGTAGTTTTGATTTTTCTAAATTTATTGGTAGCTTTTCTAATGGTAATTTTATTTATTTATTTTTACCAATACTTGTTGCTTTAACTACATTTTTATCATTTAAGTTAAATTCTGGTATGAGTAGTGGTTCTGAAGAACAACAAAGTCAAATGAAGACAATGATGAATGTTATGCTTGTATTTATTGTATTTACTTCATTTACAATGCCAGTTAGTATTATTTTGTATTGGATTACTGGTAGTATATTTACCATTGTTCAAGCAGAAATTATTAGGAGGATGAAGGAAAATGGAAGTAGTAAAGTTCGAAGCAAAAAATAGTGATGATGCTTTAGGTAAATGTTTAGAAAAATTAAATGTTAATTTATCTGAGGTTTACTATTATGTAGAAGAAGGAGAGGCTGGAATTTTTGGTAAGAAAAAGTATGTAGCTTATGTTGTTACTAAATATTCAGTTAAGGAATATGTTAAACAATTTTTTAAAGATTTAGCTTGTAATATGAATACTACTTTTGATTTAGAGGTTAATGAAAAAGACGGTATTATATCTGCTTTAGTTATAACTGATAATAGTAATGTTTTGATTGGAAAAGAAGGAAGAACTTTAAATGCTATTCAAACTATTATTCGTCAATCATTACGTAAATATGGTAATTTTGATATAAAAGTTAATTTAGATATTGATGGTTATAAGGAAAGAAGACAGAGAAATATTGAAAGAGAAGTTCATAAGATTGCTAAAGAAGTTTTATCAAGTGGGGTTGATGCGAAACTTGATTCTATGAATTCTTATGAAAGAAGACTTGTTCATAATATTGTTAGTGAATATGATAATTTAATTACACAAAGTGAGGGAGAAGTTCCTAATCGCTATGTGGTCATTAAACTTAAGAAAGATTAGAGTTCTTTCTTTTTTGTTTTATTAATGTTATAATTTTTTTGATGGAAGGCGATTATATGAGTAAGAAGGATATTACTAAAGAACTTTTAAATGATGATGAATATTTAGATATTGTAAGTGATATATTGGAAAATCATGAATTTCAAAAGCGTAAGGAATGGAAGCATCATGAAAATTGTTCTTTATATGAACATTTATTGGTTGTTTCTTATTTATCTTATAGAATTTGTAAGAAAAAAGGTTTAAATTATAAAGATGCAGCTATTGGTGGATTGCTTCATGATTTTTATAAAGAGCCTTGGCAAGAACATTTGGGAGAGAAGAGACCTTTTTTTAAGCAACATGGTTTTGTTCATGCTCATGAGGCAATGGTAAATGCTTATAAGGTTTTTCCTGATTTAATGAATGATAGGATTGCTAATATTATTGAAAGGCACATGTTTCCTTTGAATATTATTCCTCCTAAATATAAAGAAGGATGGATTGTTACTTATGCTGATAAAAGGCTTAGTATGGATGTTGTAATTAATGTTAAAGCTTTACCTAAGTATTTAGGTTTAACTAGGTTTGTTAATAAGATTAAACGTATTTTTAAGAGGTGATTTTGATGGATGATACAATTGCGGCAATTTCAACGGCTCAAGGAGTAGGAGCTATTTCTATTATTAGGGTAAGTGGGTCTGAAGCTATAAGTATTGTTAGTAAGATTTTTTCTAATAAAGATTTTTTTAATGCACCAAGTCATAGTATTCATTATGGCTTTATTATGGATGGTCAAGCAAAAGTTGATGAGGTTTTAGTTAGTCTTATGAGAGCACCTAGAACTTTTACTAAGGAAGATGTTGTTGAGATAAATGCTCATGGAGGAATTGTTACTACCAATAAGATTTTAGAGGTTTTACTTGTTAATGGATGTAGGCTTGCTGAGGCTGGTGAGTTTACTAAAAGAGCTTTTTTAAATGGAAGAATTGATTTAACTGAGGCTGAGGGTGTTATGAATTTAATTAATAGTAAGACTGATGTTTCACGTAAGATTGCTTTGAATCAGGTTAGTGGTAAGGTAACTGGTATGATTAGTGATTTGAGGGATGACCTTGCTGGTATTATTTCTAATATTGAGGTTAATATTGATTATCCTGAGTATGAGGATATTGAGGTTGTTACTACTTTAAAAATTAAGGATAGTTTAAGTAATCTTGAAGAAAAGATTAATAAAATTCTTTTAGAAAGTAAAAATGGAGAGGTTTTAACTAATGGGATTAAAACAGTTATTGTTGGAAGACCTAATGTAGGGAAAAGTAGTTTACTTAATAAATTAATTGGTGAAGATAAGGCTATTGTTACTGATATTAAAGGTACTACTAGGGATAGTGTTGAGGCTTTATTTAAATTAGATAATTTACTTTTGAATTTAATTGATACGGCTGGTATACGTGATACTAATGATGTTGTTGAAAGTATTGGTGTTGATAAGAGTTTAAAGTTAATTGATCAGGCTGATTTGGTTTTGTTTGTGGTTAATTTTAATGAAGAACTTACTTTAGATGATTATAAGATTTTAGATAAGCTTAAAGGTAAAAATTATATTACTATTGTTAATAAGATTGATTTAGATAAAAAAATTGATGAAAGTAAGCTTAGTAATGCTGTTTTTGTTAGTGCTTTAGATGATAATAATATTGATGAGATTGGTAATAGGATTAAAGAAATGTTTAATTTAGAAAAAATAGAGACTGCTGATTTAACTTATTTAACTAGTGCGAGAAGTCAGGCTATTTTAAGGAAAGTGTTGGAAAGTATTTTTGATGTAAAAAAAGGACTTGATAATAATAGTCCGATTGATATGATTGAAATCGATTTGAAAAATATTTGGAATTTACTTGGTGAAATTATTGGTGAAAGTTATGATGAGGAACTTTTGGATCAACTTTTTAGTAGATTCTGTGTTGGAAAGTAAAGGTAGTCTATGCACTATCTTTTAATGTGCTTATAATCATTTTTATAACTATGTCTTCCATTTTATCATAGTTATAGTTTTGGTGTTTATGATATGCTTCTTCGTGGGCTATGGTATCTATTAGATTTACTATAATGTGAATTTTTTCTTTTAGGTTTTCTTTTTGGTAATTGTTATTTAAAAATAGGTTATATAGTTTGTTTGTTAGAATAAGTTCTTTTTCTTTGAAAATATTTTCTATATTGTCATCTAGGCACTCCATTGAGGATAATTCTTGATGGGCTTTTTTAAATGATATGTGTTTTTCTATGTTTGTTTTAACTATTTTTTTAAAAAAGTCTTCTAGATTGTTTGGTAATTTTTTATTTTCATCTATTAGTTCTATTGCGGGAAACATTATTTTATCTATATAGCAATTTATTCCTTCTATGAATATTTCTTTTTTGTCGTTGAAATATTGATATATTATTCCAGTGGATACTTCTGCATATTGTGCAATGTCGCTTGTGTTTGTATTGTGATATCCATTTTTACACATTAATTCAAATCCTTTTTCTATAATTTTATTTCTTTTTTCAATTGATCTTTTTTGGGTTGGTATTCTTGTTTTACTCATATTTATTTCCTTTCTTTTTTTAATTATATAATATTATTTAATAAATGTGAATAATTATTCATATTTATTATTGACTGGGTTTATTTTTAGAATTATAATTTAAATGTGAAATAAATTTCATATATGAGAGGTGAATTATGGAAGATTTTATTAAATTTCAAAATGTTGTTAAAAGTTATGAAGTTGGAGAAAAAAAATTTAAGGCTTTAGATGGAGTTAGTTTTTCGATTTTTAAAGGTGAATTTGTTGTTATATTAGGTCCTTCTGGTGCGGGTAAGTCTACTTTGTTAAATCTTTTAGGTGGTCTTGATAGTGTCTCAAGTGGTAAGATTATTTTAGATGGTGATATTATATCTGATTATACTGATAGTGAGCTTACTAAATATAGGGCATCAAAGGTTGGGTTTATTTTTCAATTTTATAATATTTTGCCTACGCTTACGGTTTTAGAAAATGTTGAACTTGTTAATGATATTGTTAAGAGTAAGAAGAATTGTAAAAAAATATTGAAGGAAGTTGGATTAGAAAGGCATGCAAGTAAGTTTCCTAATCAACTTTCTGGTGGTGAGCAACAGAGGGTTTCAATTGCACGTGCTATTGCGAAAGATCCTAGTATTATTTTAGCTGATGAACCAACTGGTGCTTTGGATTCTAAGACCGGGGCTTTAGTACTTAAACTTTTGAAAAAACAATGTGAAAGTGGAGATACTGTCATTGTTGTTACTTATAATTCTTTGATTGCACAGATTGCCGATAGGGTTATAAGATTAAAAAATGGTAAATTAGAATCTGTTAATTTTAATGAACATCCAAAAAATATTGATGAAGTTGAGTGGTAGTATGTTAAGACGAAAGATGATTCGTGATATTATTAAAAATAAGTCACAATTTATTACTATATTTTTAATGATAATGATTGGTGTTATGGTTTATACTGGTGTTGAAGCATATATGGATGGTATGCGTTATACAGCAGATAAATTTTATACTGATAATAATTTGGAAGATTTGAATGTTTTGGGTTCATTTAGTAATGCTGATTTAGATAAAATTAAAAATTTAGAGAATGTTAATGATGTGGAAGGTAAATATGTTATTAATATGAGTGATTTGAAAGATGAAGATAAGAGTTATCAGGTTTCTTTTATTTCATCTAATAAGATTAGTAAGTTTTATGTTGAAGATGGAATAGAATTTTCTAAGGATAAAAAAGGTGTTTGGATTGATTATTTTTATGCTTTAGAAAATAATTTGAATGTTGGAGATAAGATTTCTTTTAAATATGATGATTATGTTTTTGATGAAGAAATTCTTGGACTTATTTATGTTCCTGATCATGTTTATGATGTTAAGGATGCTTCGCAAATTATGCCTAATCATAAAACTTATGGATTTGTTTATATGTCTATTTGTGAACTTGAGGATTATTTTAAAAGTAAAATGAATACGGATAATTTTAATTATTTAGATTATATTCATTATAATTATATAATGGTTGATGTTAATAAAAAAAGTAATGTTGCTGCAGTTAAAAATCAAATTGATAATTCTATTAATACTTTATCTACTTTAAAAATTGAGGATAGTTCAAGTTATAAGATGTATCAAGGTGAGATTGATGAAGGTGAAGCTTATGTTGGAATATTTTCAGGATTATTTTTGTTTATTGCTTTACTTTCTGTTGTAACGACGATGAGCAGGGTTGTTAAAAATCAAAAATTACAAATAGGAACTTTGAAGGCTTTAGGTTTTTCTAAGGCTAGGATTGCAATACATTATATTAGTTATGGTTTTTATGTATCTATTTTAGGGTGTGTTTTGGGTATTTTATTAGGTAGGTATTTTTTAGGTGTTATGTTTTTGAATTTAGAAATGTCATTTTTTGAGATGCCTAATGGTACGGTTTTTATAAATAATTCTACTTATTTAGTTTGTTTATTTACTGTTTTGATTGTTTGTTTGATTACGTTTGTTACTTGTTTTAAAGAACTTCGTAAGAGGCCTGTGGATAGTTTAAAAATTAGTTTACCTAGTGTTAATAACAAACATTTGAATATTACTACTAAAGGATTATTTAAAAAACTTAGTTTTTCTAGTAAATGGAATTTAAGAGATATATTAAGAAATAAATTTAGAACTATAACTGGTATTATTGGTATTGCCAGCTGCTGCACACTTATTGTTTGTGCACTTGGAATGCTTAATAGTATGAATTATTTTATTAAAGTTCAGTTTGATGATTTATATAATTTTAATTATAAACTTTCCTTGAAAGATGATGTTTCTAATATTGATGATTTAATTAATAAGTATGGAGATAATACTAGTGAAACTTTAGCTATTGAAGTTAAAGGTGATTCTAGTTTTAATAGTTTGTTTGTTGATAAGTCTAATAATTATGTTAGATTTATTGATGATAATTATAATTTTATTAAATTGTCTAATGATGATGGGGTATATGTTACTTATAAATATAAAGAAAGTCATAATTTAAAAATAGGTGATACTGTTTCGTGGCATATGGTTGGAGATAAAAAATATTATAATTCTAAGATAGTTGGATTTTATAAAGATCCACAGGTTCAAGGATTAGCCGCATCTTATAAGTATCTTGAAAGAATAGGCATTAATTATAAACCTGATACTATTTATACAAATAAATTAATTAAGAATAAAAATATTGAAGGTGTTTCTGCTATTCAAAATATTGATGATTTAAAAGATTCTATTAATAGTATGCTTTCAATGATGAGAGAGATGATTGTTATAATAATTGTTTTTGCTGTACTTTTAGGGGTTGTAATTATTTATAATATGAGCATATTATCTTTTAGTGAGAAAGAATATCAATTTGCGACTTTAAAGGTATTAGGCTTTTCTGATAAGAAGATTAAAAAAATATTTATGAAACAAAATAGTATTATTACGATTGTTTCTATTATTATTGGACTTCCAGCTGGTTACTTTTTAGTTTCTTATTTATTTAATGCTTGTTTAGATGAAAATTATGATTTTGGTGTTTATATTGAAATTTGGTCTTATGTACTTGCAGCTTTAGGTAGTTATTTAGTTTCTTATTTGGTTAGTAAGTATTTAACTAGAAAAGTTAATAGTATTGATATGGTTAGTAGTTTGAAATCTAATGAATAAAGTGAATTTGTTTTCACTTTTTTGTTTGTGTGTAATTATTTGTAAAAAATTTCGTAGATTATCTTA
>CAVDHX010000038.1:0-6090 GCA_963609095.1 Sphaerochaetaceae bacterium
TGATAAATAATTTATCACTTTATAAACTCGTTGTCAATAGATTTTTTGCCAAGATAGTGTAAAGGAGTGATATTATGGCTATATATAAAGAAAATAATAAAAACAAATGGACTAAAGATGGTAGAAAATATTATTATGCTGTTTACTATACTGACATTTACGGAAAACGTAAAAAAAAGATTTCTAAAATGTATTTAAAATTAAGCGAAGCAAAACAAGCTGAGTATGATTTTATAACAGAAATTAAAAATCACAATATTCAAAACAAAATTGATTTTGAAACAGCGTATAATGAGTGGTTTAACTTTAAAAAAGCGACTTTAAAATCAAGTACCTACTATCATCATAGAAAAACTTTAGATAAACATGTATTAACTTATTTTAAGTCATTTAAAGACATAAATAAGATTACAGTAGATATACTTAATGAATGGGTAAATTGCATGTTAAAAAAGCCATTTGGGATTGAATATATAAATAAATGCATTGGAAATTTACAATCTATTCTTGATTATTTTGTAAAAAATTATGATTTTAACATTAAAGTTGCTTCTAAGCTTCATAAAATTAAAATAGAAGAAATTAAACAATGTAAAAAATCTAAAAATAATTATTGGACATACAAAGACTTTAATAAATTTATTAACACCGTAGATGATAAACTTTACTTTATATTATTTAATTTTATGTATTATACAGGAGTTAGATTTGATGAAATGAATGCATTAAATTGGAATGATATAGATTTTGAAAAAAAGATGCTAACAATAAATAAAACTTTAGCAACTAAAATTATTGAAGGTGGGTTTAAAATTACTACTCCAAAAACAAATAATTCAAATAGAATAATTGATTTAGATGATAACTTGATTAAATTGTTAAAAGAACATTACGCATCTGAAAAGAAAATATACGGTTTTAGTAATGATATGTTTGTTTTCGGAAATATACGATTTATTCCTGAAACTACATTTATTAGAAAATTAAATTATTACATTACCAAAGCAAATGTAAAAAGAATTACTCCTCACGGATTTAGACACAGCCATGCAAGTTTATTAATTGACTTAGGATGTGATAGCTATGATGTTGCTGAACGTTTAGGAGATACTGTTAAAATGATTGAAAACACATATTATCATATGTTTCCACAAAAGAAAAAAAATACAATAAATGTATTAAATAATTTGAATAATAGTAGGTAATTAGTAGGTAAATATACCTTAATAAAATAAAGCCCTTGAAAATCAAGGGTTAATATCATAATGGTGGACACGAGGAGAGTCGAACTCCTGTCCAAAAATACTTTAAAATAAATATCTACAAGTTTAGTCTATTAAATAATTTCCTAATAAAGAATAGTAACAGACAACTACTTTATTAGTAAGCCTATAAAATTCATCATTATCCCTAGGCTAAATAATGATATAACTTTCTAAAAGCGAACCCTTAAAATTTTCCGAAAGTTAAAAAATTAAAAGAGTGTACCTCGCCAACCTTAGGCGTAAGTTGGTACTAAATTATTTCTGTTTCCAGTTATGTTTAAATTTAGACTTAACGTGTCACTCCGACTTGCAATTTAAATCTCCATATCTTTGTCGAAACCAAAACGTGCCCATAAAACTCTTATATTGTATCATATAAAAGTTTGTTTTCAAAATTATTTTTTTAATCTAGCTCTAATATCTCTTTCAATATCTCTTTTTTTAATGTCTTGTCTTTTATCATAATTTTTCTTGCCTTTAGCAAGACCAATTAATACTTTAGCTCTTCCTTTAACTAAATATACTTTTAACGGAACTAAAGTATAACCTTCTAATTTAATTTTATCTTTATATTTTAATATTTCTTTTTTATGTAATAATAATTTTCTGGTTCTTTCTTCTTCATGATTAAACCTATTACCATTTTCATAACAGCTAATATGCATGTTTAAAAGAAATATTTCATTTTTTTTAATAATTGCATAACTATCTTTAATATTAGCTCTACCATCTTTTAATGATTTAATTTCAGTTCCCGTTAAAACAATTCCTGCTTCGATAGTTTCAAATATTTGATAATCATGCTTTGCTTTTCTGTTGTTTATCTCCATTTTGATCACCTTTGTATAATCTAAAATTAATAAGTCCCTTATCTTTTATTACACTATCAACAGTAATATTAATCTTATCACCAAGCATATATTTTTTCTTTGATCGTCTTCCAATTAAACTAAATGAACTTTCATCGTAGAAATAATAATCATCGTCTAAAGCATCTATTTTAATCATACCTTCAACTAAATTATCAAGCTCTACATAAATACCATAATTAGTAACAGTACTAATAACACCTTTAAAACTCTCTCCAATATGACCTTCCATATATTCAGCCATCTTCATATCATCAACATCACGTTCACATTGCGTAGCAGCTTGCTCTTTTTCAGATGAATGTTTAGCAATCACAGGAAGCTCTGTAGAAAAATAATTAACCGTTTGATTATCAATACTATGATTAAATAAATAAGTTCTCAAAAGTCTATGTACAGTTAAATCAGGATATCTTCTAATTGGTGATGTAAAATGAGTATAAAATTTACTAGCTAATCCGAAATGACCAATATTAATATTATCATAAACAGCCTTTTGCATACTTCTTAAAAGCATAGCTGATAAAATATTATATTCTTTTTTATCTTTAAGTTGTGATAAAATATTTTGAATAGTTTTAGGTGTAATACTTTTTACATTAGCATTTACTTTATAACCTAAAACGGATACAAAATGTAAGAAATTTTTAATTTTATCTTGATCAGGTGTGCCATGAACACGATATATAAAAGGAAGATCCATATAAGAAATTGTACTAGCAACCGTTTCATTTGCAGAAATCATAAAGTCTTCAATTAAATTTTCACCTTCACTTTGGATTCTTTTTTGGATATCAATTGCTTTTCCATTTTCATCAGTAATAATTTTAGCTTCAGGTACATCAAAATCCAAATATCCTTTTTCAATCTTTCTTTTTCTAATAATGTGTGAAAGTTCATTCATTAAACGCAAATCTTCTTCAAATTCTTCATAACCTTCCGGAACAACATTATCAACTAATATCTTATTAACACATTTGTAAGTCATTTGTTTTCTAGATTTAATATAACTTTCAAAAATATCACTATCAACAATTTTACCATTACTATCAAATTCCATAACGCATGAAATAGCAAGTCTTATTACGTTTGGATTTAAAGAACAAATTCCATTTGAAAGTTTATGTGGAAGCATTGGAATAACAGTATTAGCTAAATAACTACTAGTTCCACGTAAATAAGCCTCATCACCTAAAGCCGTTCCTTCTTTAACATAATGTGAAACATCTGCAATATGAACGCCCAATAAATAATTGCCGTTTTCTAATTTTTTAATACTAACAGCATCATCAATATCTTTGGTATCATCACCATCAATTGTAAAAATAACCTCGCCAGTTAGATCACGTCTACCTTTAAGATCCTTTTTAGCAACCTCATCAGGAATATTATCAAGTTCAGCTAAAACTTCATCAGAAAATACATCATTAATATTATACCTAGCTGCAATAGATAAAATATCCACTCCAGGATCATCTTTATGTCCTAAAATTCTAATAACCTTTCCTTGATAATAATTACTTTTTTCAATTTTATTTTCTATTTTAACAACAACCTTATGGCCACTAACAGCCCCCATAGAATCTTCTTCTTTAATTTCAACTAAAATATTTAACTTTTCATTATCCAATTTTAAAAAGTTTTTATCATCTTTCTTATAAAATTCACCAACAAGTAAATTATTTAAATTACGTTTATTAACTCTTTCAACTATAGCCTCATGTTTTCCTTCATCTAATACCTTAATAACAACTTCATCACCATCAACAGCTCCATTAACATTATTCCTAGGAATAAAATAATCCTTTGGCTCACCATCAATAATAACAAAACCAAAGCCTTTTCTATTACCTGCAAATATACCAATTTTTTGTGAATTATCATCAAACTTGACAAACTTACCTTTCTTAGTAAATCTAACCTTTAAATCTTTAACTAATTTATTTAAAACTTCAGCTAAATACGGAATCTCATTATCATCTAATTTTTCTAATATTTCATCATAACTTAAAGCTTTATTATGATTACTAATAATTTCCAATACTTTTTCTTCCATCGTATCACCCCTTTATCATAATTATAAAGCAAAAAAGTCTAAAAATATAGCTTTTTACTTATTTTTTTTAATATAACCAATACTAAATATACTAGCGCCCATAAATGCGACTATCATATCCATCATTGTATCCGTAACACCAGTAGCTTGAACTCTTTGAGCATCACCACCAAAAAGTAAATTACAAACAAATTCAAATGTTTCCCATAATCCAGCACACATCCAACTAAAAGCAATCATAAATAAAACATTAAACCATATTTTATCACTTTTCTTAGGAATGAAAAGCAAAGCAACATATGCTGTTAAAAAGCCAGACATTGTATGCGTTAGCTTATCGTATATAGGCCACTTATTATATCCTTCATATATAACGCCTAAGTAATGAGCCATAAAAATAAATATAAGCCAAACAAAAATAAATCCATCACTTAACTTACGATTAAATATTTTATTAAAAATAAAAGGTATACCAGCAGTTAAAACAATACTCGCATCCTTTAAAATAATAACAATACCTTTATCCAATTCAGTAAAAATAGTAGTAAAAGCACAGGTCAAAATTGCAATATAAAATAAATAATTAATCCTCTTCATGGCTTATCTCCTCTATCTCTACCCCATTAATTGCATTAAATCTTTTAGTAATCTTATCTGTAGTTGTATGAATATCTTTAACATCCTTACTAACAGAATCAATACTTCTTGAAAGTTTATCCCATCTTTCTTTATATCTTTTAAATTCAACATCTAAAAGTTTTAATTCTTGATGAATAACTTTAGTATATTTATCCCTTTCAACATTTTTCATAATAACCTGTAAAGTAGTTAAAGTACTCATCAAAGTAGTAGGACCACATATCCAAACCCTTTTATTATAAGCATAATCAATCACATCTTGATGATAAGCATTAACCTCCGCAAAAATAGCCTCAGCTGGTAAAAAAAGTATAGCTTGATCAGTAGTTTCACCAGGAATAATATATTTAGATGCGATAGCATCAATATGTTTTTTCATATCAGTTTTAAATTTGCGTTCAGACAAGGCCTTATTAGGATTTTTTTTATCAACCATTGCCTGATAATCTTCCAAAGGAAATTTAGAATCAATTGCAATTAATCCAATAGGTTCAGGTGCGAATAAAACACTATCCGCAATAGTACCATTACTTAAAGTATATTGCAATCTATAAATATTATCCTTTCCTTCACCAAAAACACTAACTAAAATATGCTTCAAATTAACCTCGCCGAAAATACCTCTAGTCTTCTTATCAGTAAGTACCGTTTGTAGAGAAACAATATCATTAGATAAAGTATCTATCTTCTTTTGAGCCTCATCGATCTTAGAAAGTCTTTCTAAAACAGAGGTAAATGTTTTATTAGTTCTCTCAAAATTTTGATCTAATCTTTCATTAACCTTATCATTAATTAAATTCAATCTATAATCAATTCGTTCGTTTAAATTATTAAAATCATCAGTTAAACTTTTATTAATATCACTCTTAAAATTACCTAAAGATTTAACCATCTCAGTTTCTAATTTGCCTAATCTTTCAGTAATATTTGATTCGTTAACATTTTTTGTTAAAGCAATAATACTAACAATTAAAATAATAATTAATAAGCCAATTATTATATATTCCATTTAAACACCTTCTATCCTTATAACCATTATAAACTAACCATATGTTTCTTTCAAGAAAAAAATTTAATTAAAATAAATACGTGAATTTTTATAAGTATCGGTTTTATAAGAAAAAACCTACACTGTTATGTGTAGGTTGATTTTTTAAGGATTATTATTAATTTATTGTAACTTTTCTATTTGTTTAATATCTAATTCTGTTAGCTCAGCAATATTTTGCATATCCATGCCTTTTTTTAACATTTTTTTTGC
>CAVDHX010000039.1:0-6971 GCA_963609095.1 Sphaerochaetaceae bacterium
TATATCATTTGAATAATCATTTGTCAATAGAATTTACTTCTTTTTTTGTTTTTTTTAATTGTTGCGAAATCCAAATGGGTAATTTTTTGTTTAATGTATTGAAACCATGTAATGTTTCAATTATTTTTTTTCTCCTTGGTTTACCATTTATTTTATAATTTATATTTTTTATACTTAGTTTTAAATGAGATAATTCTTCATCAACATCTAGTATTTGAACATATATATTATCACCGATATTAAGAAAATCATGTATGTCTTTTACGAATCCATTTGATATTTCTGATATGTGTATAAGGCCAGTATAGTATTCATCGAATGTCATAAATGCTCCATATGATTCAATACAACTAACTGTGCCTTTTACTACCTTTCCTTTAACATATTTCATAACTACTAGTATCCTTCCTAATGTTTCAATCACATTCATTATAACATAATCTTCATGACATTCAAAGGTTATTTAGACTTTTAATTTTTGGATATTTTTATAGATTATGAATAAAATGATTGAAATTATTGTTGTGGTAATTCCACTATATAGGATTGGTTTTGCTATAAAGTCGGTTAAGGATGAGGCAAATAGTGAAATATCTGCTTCGCTCATTGAGGTTACTATAATGCTTGGAAGTAATAAGGATAATCCTATTGTAATTAGGCCTGATAATAAAAGGGCAACCGAAATATTATTTACCCATGCATAATTTTCTTTTTTTAATATGATGGTTATTATAATCGTTGTTAAAAGTAAGGTTACTAATAAGATTTTTGTGTTTTTTGAAAATATTTTTTGAATTGTTTTGATTTTTTTATTGTAGTTTGTTCCTAATAAATTTTTAGAATTAGGTACAAGTTTGATTATGTCTGGTAATTGTTTTTTTATTTCTCTTAAAAACTTTTCTTTTTGACTAACGTTTATTGTTATATTATTTTCTTTAAGAAGGTCATCTAAGTTATCGTTTATTATATTATATGTATCTTGTTCCGATAAGATTTTTGTATTTTTTCCATTTATTGCATAATCAGTTAAATTGCCTATGGCAGATCCGATTATTTCTTTTGTTATTTTTGAATTTATGATTGTATCAACTACTTTTTCGTCTACATTAAATTGTTCAGCAAGTGAGTACATATCTTCTATGGCATTTGTTAGTTTACTATTTTTGTTTGAAGATCCACTATTTTTTATTTTTTTCACTTCGGTTAAGAGGTCTGTTTGTTTCATTTTTTTTATAATATTTTCTTTGGTTGCGAAAGAACTTATGCAAAAGATGCATATTGTTATTACTAATAAAATTGATACACATATTGTAGATATGAATGCGAATGATGTTTTTAGTATTTTCATTTTGATCACCTTCATAAAGATTATATCATGTTGTTTAAAAAAATGATATAATGTTTTTAGGTGGTTAGATGAAGGAAGTTGTTATTATTGGAGGAGGTGCTTCTGGTATTGCTTGTGCGATTAGTGCGGCAAGAGCTGGAAGAGATGTTACGATTTTAGAAAGAAACAGTAAATGTGGTAAAAAGTTATTAATTACTGGTAATGGAAGATGTAATTTTTGGAATGATGATCACGATTTATGTCATTATCATTCTTCCCATAATGATTTAGTTAGTTCTTTTATTGATAGTGATTGTGTTTTAGATTTTTTTGATTCTTTAGGTCTTGTTTATAAAGTTAAAAATGGTGGATATTATCCTTTTTCCAATCAGGCTTTAAGTGTTGAGAGTATTTTAGAATCTGAGTTAAGAAAGTTAAATGTTGAGGTTATAACTGATTTTAAGGTTTATAAGATTGTAAAGTTTGATGGTTATTTTCTTATAAATGATTGTGTTAAAGCTAAAAATGTTGTTATTGCTTGTGGTTCTAAGGCTTGTAGTAAAACTGGTTGTGATGGTTCTGGTTATGATTTGGCTTTATCATTAGGTCATAGATTGATTAAGCCTTTGCCTAGTTTGGTTCAACTTAAGGGTAATGAGGATTATTTTAAGAAATGGAGTGGCATTAGGGCTGATGTTGAGGTTAAGTTATATGAATGTGATTCTTTGGTTAAAAGTGAATGTGGTGAGATACAATTAACTGATTATGGTTTGAGCGGAATATGTATTTTTAATTTAAGCGGTTTGGTTGCTAAGGGATTAGATAATAATTTGAAGGAAGCTATTAGGATTAATTTTATGCCTTGGACTGATGATGTTTATGTTTTTTTAAAGAAGATTGATAAAAGTTCTTACAGAAAAAATATTGGTGAGCTTTTAGAGGGGTTTCTTCATTATAAGCTTGTTGATATTATTTTAAAGAAATGTTTGATTAAGAGAAATATTTATTTAAATAATCTTTCTAAGAATGAGGTTGAAAGATTAACTTATTGTTTATCTAATTTTGAGGTTTTGATTGATGAGGTAAATTCTTTTGAACATGCTCAAGTTTGTCAAGGTGGTATTCCTTTGGATGAAATTAATCCTTCTACGATGGAATCTTTGATTGTTAAGAATTTATATTTTGCTGGTGAGATTGTTGATATTGATGGTGATTGTGGTGGATATAATTTAGGCTTTGCTTGGATGAGTGGTATTAAGGCTGGAAAGAATGTTGGTATATGATTAGAATAAAGGATGTTAAAATTGGTGTTGATGGTAATTTAAAGAAAAAGATAATGAGTATTTTAAATACTGATATTATTGCTTTTAAGATAAATAAATTATCTATTGATGCAAGAAAAAAAGGAAACGCTCTTTTTGTATATGAGGTAGATGTTAATGTTTTTAATGAAAATAAAATATTAAATAAAAATATTAAGAATGTATCACGTACACCTAAAGAAGAATATGTTTTTGATGTTTGTGGAGATAAGTGTTTGAATGATGGTATTGTTATTGTTGGTGCGGGACCTGCGGGGTTATTTGTAGGTTATGAGCTTGCTAAAAGTGGTTATAATCCTTTGATTGTTGAACGTGGAAAAGATGTTGAGAGTAGAATTAAAGATGTTGAGAGGTTTTGGAAAGATGGTATTTTAGATGTTAATTCTAATGTTCAATTTGGAGCTGGAGGGGCTGGAACTTTTTCTGATGGAAAGTTAAATACACAGTGTAAGGATCGTTTTTTTAGAAATAAGGAGGTTCTTAGAACGTTTGTTAAGTTTGGAGCTCCTGAGGAAATTTTATATTTGAATAAACCACATATTGGAACTGATTTGCTTAGGAATGTTATTAAAAATATGATTTTTGAAATTGAAAGATTAGGTGGCAAGATTAGGTATAATAGCTGTTTAACTAATATTTTTGTTAAGGATAAGGTAATTGATAGTATTGAGATAAATGGTAGTGAGGTTTTGAAGTGTGATGGTTTGGTTTTAGCTTTGGGTCATAGTAGCAGGGATACTTTTGAGATGCTTTTGAAAAATAATTTATGTATTAAACCTAAGCCGTTTGCGGTTGGTGTTAGGGTTCAGCACAAGCAAGATATGATTAACAAGGTTCAATATGGTGATGTTTCTTTGCCAGCTGCTAGTTATAAATTAACTTATCAAGCTTCTAATAAAAGAGGTGTTTATTCTTTTTGTATGTGTCCTGGAGGATATGTTGTTAATTCTTCTTCTTGTGATGGGATGCTTGCTATTAATGGTATGAGTGATTATAAAAGGGATAGTGAAAATGCTAATAGTGCGATTATAGTTACTGTTTCTCCTTTTGATTATGGTGATGGGCCTTTGGATGGAGTTAGGTTTCAAAGGAAGCTTGAGAAAAATGCTTATGAAGTTGGTAAAGGTCTTATTCCTTCACAGTTATTTAAGGATTTTAAGAGGAATATTGCTTCTAGTGATTTTGGTAATATTAATCCTGTTTTTAAAGGTGGATATTATTTTACTAATATAAGGGATATTTTTCCTGAATATATTAATGAAGCTTTGATTGAGGGAATTGAGTATTTTGATGGTAAAATTAAAGGGTTTGCTTCGGATGATGTTATTTTATCTGCTGTAGAAAGTAGGACGTCATCTCCTATTAAGATTATACGTGATGATAATTTTGTTTCTAATATTTCTGGTATTTATCCTTGCGGTGAAGGTGCGGGATATGCTGGTGGAATTATGACTTCTGCGATTGATGGTATTAAGGTTGCTGAGGCTATTGGTAAGATTTACAAGCCTAATTAAGGTTATAGATTGAGGTGTTTTTGTGCAAGAGGTTATTATAAATATAATGAATCAATGTGGTTATATTGGTGTATTTTTATTGATTGCTATTGAAAATATATTTCCTCCTATTCCATCTGAGGTTATTTTGCTTTTTGGTGGTTTTATGACTACTTATAGTTCAATGTCAATATTTGGAGTTACTTTGGCTGCTACTTTTGGTTCTATATTGGGAGCTATTATTTTGTATTATGTTGGTAAGATTTTAAATAAAGAAAGACTTAAGAAGATTGTTAGTGGTAAGGTTGGATTGGTTTTAAGATTAAAGCCTAGTGATATTGATAATGCGGATAATTGGTTTGATACGAAGGGAAATAAGACAGTGTTTTTTTGTAGGTTTATACCACTTGTTAGAAGTTTGATTTCTATTCCCGCTGGTATGAGTGAGATGGATATGAAGAAGTTTATTTTATATACTTTTTGTGGTTCTATTTGTTGGAATTTTGTTTTGACTTTTGTTGGAAGTAAGGTTGGTCAAAATTGGACTAAGATTGTTAAGGTTTTGGATACATATTCTCATGTTTCTATTGTTATTTTAATTTTAATTTTTATTGGATTTATTTTTATGTTTTATAGAAAAAAGAAGTAATTTAAAAAAAGAGATATACTCTTATTTTTTTTGCCATAATGTGTATCTATATGTTCCTTCTTCATAGTTTTGACAGATTGATGAGATCATTTGGTAGTTTTGTTTTAGGTATGGTGTCATCCATTTCGCTGTTTCTTCGTATATGTTTGTTCTAGTTACGACGAAGTCTATTTTTTTATTTTTTATGGCTTTGTTTTGGGCTTTTATAATATATGGGAACGCTTTGTAGTCGACATTTTGTTTTTGAAAGTATTTAATATTTGGGATTATTCCTGTTACTGTATAAAATCCTCCATCTAAAAATCCATAATTTAAAAGGGTTGCGGATTTCTTTTTATTTATTATTTCGCCAAATTGATATTGAACTAGTGATTGGTGTGTTTTAAGCATTTTTGTATTTTTTCCAAATACTAATGCACTCATCATAAGAATTGAAATTAATAATATGTAGATAATTTCTCTTATTTTTTTATGATGATAATTTTCTTGGAAGTATATACAAATTCTTATTATTCCAAATATCATATATGGTGTTAATATTAAATAGTAATATCTAAATGATATGCCTCCTAAGAAGATACCTAGACATAAGAAGAAGAAGGTTAATAATATTATTGTTTTACTTATTTTATCTTTTATTATTTTATCTTCAAACATTATTGATCCCATGCCTATAAAGAATGGGATTCCATAATTTGAGCTTTTAATCATAAATCTCATTGGTTTTATGAATACATTTAATAATCTTACAGTGAAGTTTGATTGAGATGGATAATATAAAATATTAAATAGTACGTATGAATTAAAGAAAGTTTCTAAAGCATTATTAATACTGAAGTAAATTATCCATGGGATTAATGGAATAAGCATTGCGACTACGAATGTTAAAGATGATAGTATTCCTATTTTCCATTTTCCTTTTTTTATATAAAATATAAGAAGTCCTAACATAAATCCGAACCAGAAACCAAGGATTGAAAATTTTATTGTTAGTACTAATCCAGCCATTAAACCATTTAATATGAAATATTTAAAGTTGTATTTTAGGTTTGGCTTTTTTAGAAATTTAATTAATGAATATAAGCTATACATTAACATTGGTAAGATAAATTCTTCTGCACTTCCTCCGTGAGTAAATGCTTTTAAGGTAAGTATGCAGAATGATATTATTGGAAGCATTAATATGCTTATATCTTCTTTTAAATATAATTTGAGGGTTTTATATGCATAATATAAAAATACTGCAAATGAGACTATTTCTATTATAAATACGCCAATAAATGTTTTATATGAAATTAGGCTTGCTAATGCATAATAGAAAAATAGTAATGGCCCTTTTTGGTCAAATAGGTCAAGGTAAAGTATTTTTCCATTAAACATTGCTTTTCCCATTGTGAAAAAACAATTTGCATCTGCCCATACATTTAGTGAATATAAAAATGATGATTTTGAGCATATCATTAAAAATAAAAACGATATCATTAAACAATATATGAATATTTTTAGTTTTTTTTGTTTCATATTTTTTACCTTCAATACTTCTGATTAGATTATAACATTTATTTCACTTTTTTTACACAGGCAAATTTTAAAATTTGTTTAAATTTTTTACTAATAAATTTATTAATTTCTGTATGTTTTATAATATTTTGGATATTATTTTTAAAAGTTATAAATTTTATCTATATGAGCATAATTTTTCAATAAAATAACTCTTGCTTCTTTATCATTCCAAATGTTTTTTGTAAATTCTGACATTACTTCTTTATAATCAATAAATTCATAATTTGGTGATGAATATATATTCAAAAATTCCTTGGTTGGCCTTTCTAGAAAAAGATTTTTCAAATATTTCCATGGTTTTACTATTTCTATTGTATCTTTTTTTAAATAAGCACCAACTGTCATAAGATCAGCTGCTATTATATTTTGTCTTAAATTATTCCTTGTTATAATCTCTTAGATTCATTTTACTTTTGTATTTTTCATTTTTCTTATAATATATTAAATGTGAGATTGAAGCATTGGAAAATACAAAAGTTTAAAACACAGGGGGTATCCTACCCTATATCAAGAATAAGATATTCTACGAAATTTTTTTAATTAATTTTTATTCGGTTGTTATTTTTATAAGAAAAAAGGGGCTGTAATGAAATAAAATAATTTCATACAGCTTTTTT
>CAVDHX010000040.1:0-4800 GCA_963609095.1 Sphaerochaetaceae bacterium
ACAATTAAATATAATGCTAGAAAAGAGGGCCTTGAGGAAGGACGCGCAGAAGGACGTACTTTGGGTCAAACCGAGGGAGAAAACAAAAAAGCATTAGAAATTGCAAAAAAATTACTCAAAGACGGTATGAATGTGCAAAAGATTGCTGAGATAACAGAATTAGATGTTAAGCAAATAGAAAAATTACAATAAGCCAATATAAGTCTTAAAAAATTAAACTACACATAATAGTGTAGATTTTTTTCTTATAAAATAATATGCAAAATTAAAAAAGCAAGAGGTTTTAAGTCTTGTTAAACGTTATGAACATCTAATTGCTCATAAGATAATGTTAAATTACCGTTTTCTGCTTCTTTTTTTAATTCTCTTTGGAATACTCTTTTGAAGTCAAAGTCTTTTAGTGGAGATACTGTTGCTTCTATTCTATATACTACGTAACTTGCTTGAAGTTCTTCTATACCTAATATTTTTATTGGTGATTTTAGATAAGTTATTTGTTTACTAACTCTATCACAAACATTTTTTAGGGCGGTTTCTATTTTTTCTAGGTTGTCTTCATACGATAGTCCTAAATCTAGTAGGCAAATTGATGGCATCATGCTGTAATTTATTACTTCTGTTATATTTCTATTAGCAATTATTTTTACTTCGCCTGTTACTGCTCTTAGTTTTGTTGTTTTCATTCCTAGGGCAATTACGGTTCCTCTAAAGTCGCCAATTTTAATGTTATCTCCTACTTTAAATTGTTCATCAGTTACTATGCCTGTTCCGCTTATGAAGTCTTTAAGTAAATCTTGAATAGCAAGTCCAGCTACTACTCCGACTACTCCTAATGATGTTACTAGGGCTTTTGTGTCTACACCCCAGATATCTAATATCATTAGGATTACAACAACTAGTAGTAAATATTTTAATATGTTACTTACTAGTGTTATCATTGTCATGGCTTTTTTGTTGCCCTTTTCTTTGGCTCTTTTAAGTCCAAATGTGTTAAATAGATTTTTGAATATGAAATAAATTATGAATGTTACTAGAATTACAAAAAATGTACTTACTATTTCTTTTGTTAATATTTTTTCCATATATTATTCCTTTACATTTAAAATTTCTAAAATTCTATTTAGGTCGGCTGTATTGCTAAAACTTATTTCTATTTTTTTCTCTTTTATTTTAACTTTTGTATCTAATCTTTCTCTAAGTAAATCTTGAACGTAGATGTATTCTGTGTTTTTTTGTTTTCTTACTGTTTGATGTTTTTTTGTTGCATTTTCGCTTTGATTTTCAATATCTCTTACGGTTAAGCCATTTTCAACTATGCTGTTTGCCATTTTGATTATTTCTTCTTCATCTTCTAATTTACTTAAAGCTCTAGCATGTCCCATGGATAATTTTCCTTCAATTATCATGTCTTGAACTTCGCCTGGCAATCTTAATAGTCCAATCATATTTGTGATATGACTTCTACTTTTGCTTACTTTTTTTGCGAGTTCTTCTTGGGTTAGATTTAGTTTTTCTAGCAGGCTTTTGTATGCTTTTGCTTCCTCTAAAGCGTTTAGATTTTCTCTTTGAAGGTTTTCTAATAAAGCTATTTCAGCCATTTTTTCGTCACTTAGTTGTCTTATGATTGCTGGTATTGTTTTGTTTCCAGCTATTTTGCTCGCTCTTAATCTTCTTTCTCCAGCTATTACATCGTATCCTTTGATGCTCTTTTTTACGATTATTGGTTGAAATACACCATTTTCTTTTATTGAGTTTGCTAATTCGTTTAGAGCATCTTCGTCGAATATTGTTCTTGGCTGATATGGATTTGGTCTTATATCATCTACATTTAATTCTACTATTTCTTCGCCTTTTGCTTCTTCATACATTGTTTTTTCAAAATCTGTTACGTTGTTTACGTTTAGGTTATCTAAATCAAATAATTGTTCTAGGCCTTTACCTAGTGCTCTTCTATTTTCCATTTCTTTTAATCACCTCTTTGGCTAAATTTATGTATGCTTCGGCACCTCTACTTTTTGGATCGTAGCTTATTATTGGTTTACCATGTGATGGTGCTTCTGATAGTCTTACTAATCTTGGTATGATTGTATCGTATACCCTTTCTTTGAAGTAGCTTTTAATATCTTGGACAACTTCTAATCCTAGGTTTGTTCTATTATCTAACATTGTTAGTAATACGCCTTCAATATCTAAGGTTGGATTTAATGTTTTTTGGGCTAGCATGATTGAATTTAATAATTGCATGATTCCTTCTAGGGCAAAGAATTCACATTGCACTGGAATAATTACTGAATCTGCAGCTGTTAGAGCGTTTGTTGTTAGTATTCCTAAAGATGGCGGGCAGTCAATTATTATATAATCAAACATGTCTTTTGCATATTCTAAGCTATTTTTTAGTTGTCTACTTTTTGAAAATTCTGGATCTAATCTGCTTTGTTCTACTAGTTCAATATCGACACCGGCTAGACTTATTGTGGCTGGTATGATGTAGAGATTTTTGAATTTTGTTTTTCTTATTACTTCTTTTGCTTCTGCTTTTCCAGTTAATAAGTCATATATGCTTTTTTTGATATCTCCTTTATCAATTCCTAACCCTGTAGTACTATTTCCTTGTGGATCTAGATCTATTAAAAGGCTTCTTTTTCCTAAGTAACCTAAAGAAGCAGCTAGATTAATACTTGAAGTTGTTTTACCTACGCCACCTTTTTGATTGACGAGTGCTATTATTTTTCCCATTTGTACCACCAGTTTCTATAATTATAGCTATATTCATTTTAACACAATAGATGTAATAAATCTATTAATTTTTTTTATTGTAGATTCACTTTTGATTTTTTTCATTTCATCGTATTGTTTATATAGATATTGTACACCATTTTCTAGGAAGAAGTAGTGTCTTACGTAAAAGATTAATATAATTAATACGATGTATAATATTATTAAAAAAAGTGGAATTATTGTAAAAATCATAGTTGATAGAAATAAAAATAGTCCATAAAAAAGGGTTACTAGAAGATGGATTAGTCTTTCGTGCTGAAAGAATTTTATTTTTATTAAGTGAGCTTTTATGTCTTTTTCAGTTATGTTTTTTGTTTTTATTTTGTCATCTATTTCATTTATATAGTCATTTAAATATTTCCTCATAATCATTCTCCTTAACCTTATTTTAGCACAATTTGTATAATTTTTATTTAAAAGTTATAATATTATTTGAAAGGATATGATTTTTATGGAATTATTTGATGTTATGAATAGGCGTTTTTCTTGTCGTAAGTTTTTAGATAAGCCTGTTAGTCGTGACGACTTAGATAAGATTTTGAAATGTGGAATGAAGGCTCCTGTTGGTAGAGGTAGGTATGATGATATGCATATTACAGTTATTACTGATACTGATTTGCTTAATGAAATTAGTGGCCTAACTGATAAAAGTGTATTTTATTGTGCTAAAGCATTAATTATTATATCAGCTAAGGATGATGGTCATGGTTTATGCCAGGAAAATTGTGCTTGCGTGGCTGAAAATATGTTATTGACTGCTTGTGATTTAAATTTAGGATCTATTTATTTGAATTTGGTTATTGGTCTTATTAGGTCTAATGAAGATATTCTTAACAAACTAAATTTGCCAGATGGATTTGTACCATACGTTGGTGTTGGTATAGGCTATATCGATGGTGATAAAATGATTAAGAAACATGAGATACGTGTTAATTATATTTAAAACGAGGGGGTACCTCGTTTTTTAAAGTGGTTATTTGAAATTAATTTTTTTGAGATTCTACAAACAATTTCATTAAATTTTCAAGTATATCAGAATCATTTACTTCTTCTAATCCATTTTCGTTGTCATATTCACAAAACATTGTATTAGTATAATCGTCTTGATCTATTAAATACACATAACTTTTATTATTATAAGTTGTTGAAAAAACGACTGAATACTTTTTATTATCATTTAGAGTTAATATTTCACCTTGATTTAGCATTTTCATTACCTCCTAATTCATTTGTGTTGACATTTTCTAAAGACGCGTTGAAGTCAATAAGTTCATTTTGTGCTTGTTTGAATTTTTTAGAATTTTTAAAATATTTTGCAATAAACCCACCAGCACCAGCGGCTAATAAAGTTGTTATAGGACCTAAATCTTGTAAATATTGTCCTAGTGCTTCCCAAGAATAGATAGCATTTAATTCGTGTTGTAATACTTGTTGCATATCTTGTCCGTTAAAGTAAACTGCGGTGGCCGCACCTAAAATACAAACACCGGCTAATATTGCTGATCTATTTTTTGCTCTTTGTGCGTCATTCATAGCTCTTTCACGTTGTAATATAGTAAATTTTCTATTTTCTTTTTGCATTTGAGCTATTTCTTGTTGAGGATTTATTTTTAAAGTTTGTAATCCTGACCATTCATTTTGACTTGGTTTTAGTCCTGGTAATGCATTTGGATCTTCTGACATACTTTTGTTTTTTTCTAATTCTGACCATTCATTTTGACTTGGTTTTAGTCCTGGTAATGCATTTGGATCTTCTGACATACTTTTGTTTTTTTCTAATTCTGACCATTCATTTTGACTTGGCTTTAGCCCTGGTAATTCATTTGAATATTCTGACATATTTTTATTTTTTTCTAATTCTGACCATTCATTTTGACTTGCTTTTAGCCCTGGTAATTCATTTGAATATTCTGACATATTTTTGTTCCTTTCTAATTGATTTTTTCTTTTTTCTTCTTCTTCCATTTTCATTTTAATTTTCCTCCTTATTTTCATTTTAATCAAAAAAAAAAAAAAAAAAAA
>CAVDHX010000041.1:0-10934 GCA_963609095.1 Sphaerochaetaceae bacterium
TAGAATCATTTGATTCACTTGAACTACTAGATGAATTAGAATCATTTGAACTATTACCACTTGGTGGCGTTTGATTATTACCACTTGGCATATCAGGTGGTGTTTGATTAGAATTGTTCATTCCTTGAGAAACGTTTTGAGATGTATTATTTTGAGAATTTTTAGATAAATTAGCTGTTACAAAGATAGATGCTATTCCTAAAATAATCACAAAAACTGTTATAATATTTTTTATACTTCTTTTCATTTTTATCTTCCTTTCTTTTATAATATGTTTTATTTTATAAATTTTATTCTTTTATCACCTATTTTCCTTTCCGTAAACATAATAATATTTTTTTATTAAATGAAAATTAAAAAATCAAACTTTTTTTAGTTTGATTCATTTTCATCTAAAACTTGTTCTGTTTCAATTAATTATTTTTAAATATAACCGTAAATGTTGTCACATTATTAAAAGAAGATGCTTTAATTACTCCACCATGGTTTGTTACAATATTTTTCGCAATTGCAAGACCTAAACCATATCTATTTTCTTTCCTATTTCTTGATTTATCTATTCTATAAAATCTTTCAAAAATTTTTTCTTCTTCACCTTTTGGTATTTCATCACCTTTATTTTTAACAGTTAAAATAATATTATTTTTCTCTTTATTTAAATTTATTTCAACAGTCTCATTTTTATATGAATGTTTAATTGCATTATCAAGCAATATTTCAGTTAATTGCTTAATACTATTTTCATCTATTTTCATATTAATATTATCTTTTATATCATATTTTAATTTAATATTTTCCTCAAAAGCCTTTCCTTCAAACGTTAAAACTTGAAGTGATATTATTTTTGAAATATTTTCTAATTTAAATTGTTTAGGTTTAACCTCACTTGATGCGAGTTCTAAAAGATCTGTTATTAATAAATTCATTCTTTCAGCTTCTAATTTAATATTTTTAAGCCATTTTGTTTCATTTGGATTATCTTGTAATGCCTCAGACGAAGCAATAATTACTGAAAGTGGTGTTTTAAGTTCATGTGATGCATCAGCTATAAATGTTTTTTGTTTTTCAAAACTCATCTTAACTGGTTTAACTATTTTTAATGTAATATGATTTGATAGTTTATATATTATAACCTCTAAAATAATAAAAATTAAAATAGATATATATAATGATTTTAATAATTCATTTTTAACTTTCGTATTGTCAAGTATAACTAACTCATTTTCATTATATGTATATGAATAATTTTCTAAATATAAAAAACCAATATGTTTTTCTTTTAAATTTCCATTTAATATTTTTTTAGCTATTTTTTTAATAGTATTATCAGAAATATCATCATTAGAATGATTTATAACATCTTTTATATTACCATTATCTAATAAAACGGTATACATAACAGTATCCATAAATTTTATTGTTTTTTTATCATCATTTTTATCATTGTTTTCATCTAATTTAGGAGGCATATCATGATTTTGATTAGAAACATTTAAATTATTTTTAATAGAAGTATATTTTTCCAAATAATTTTGAGTATTAAATATTACAATAAAAGTTAATACAGAAAAAGTTAATACAGAAAATATAGTTATAAATATTTGTTTTTTTAATTTTTTCATTTAACCACCTTATAGCCTAAACCTCTTACTGATTTAATATTTATAGATGATCCTATAGCCTTTAATTTTTTTCTAATAAAAGATAAATAAGCTTCTAAATTATTTGACCATACTTCACTTTCGGCTCCCCAAACTTTATCATATAACTGTTCTTTTGATAAAATTTGTTCAGGATTTTTTAAAAAATATTCTAAAAGTTCTAATTCTTTACAAATAAGTTCAACCGATTCATTTGTCTTTACACATGTTAATTTTGAATTTTTAATATTTAATTTTATATCCCCATATGATATTTCATTATTATTTTTAGTAAAATTAAGTTGTATATTTACTCTAGCAACCAGCTCATCAATATGAAACGGTTTAGTTAAATAATCGTTTGCTCCATTTTCTAAACCATTTAACTTATCTTCTATCATTGATTTTGCTGTAAGCATAATTATCTTACTATCTATATTATTTTTTCTTAAATCAGTTAAAATATCAAATCCATTCATATTAGGAAGCATAACATCTAATATAATTAAATCATAATTATTTAAAGCCTCATAATATCCTTCTTCTCCATCAGTACATATTTTCACAAAATAATTTTCTTTTATTAATCTTTCTTTTATAACATCAGCTAAAGCATACTCATCTTCAATAATTAAAATTTTCATCAAATCACCTTTTAAATTAAAACATATTTTTATTAAACAAACATTAAAAAGCAAATATTTAAATTTGCTTAATATAATTTTGATCCAGCTGGAATATTACTATCAACCATTATAAGATTTAATTTTTCTTTATCATCATATTCACAAACTGCACTTAAAAGCATACCACATGAATCAATTCCCATCATTTTCCTAGGTGGCAAATTAGTAATAGCAATTAAATTTTTACCTATTAATTCTTCAGGTTCATAGTAAGCATGAATGCCACTTAAAATTATGCGATCACTACCTGTTCCATCATCTAAAGTAAATTGAAGTAATTTTTCACTTTTTTTAACTGGCATGCAATCTTTTACTTTAACTACTCTAAAATCAGATTTACTAAATGTATCAAAATCAACAAACTCTTCAAATAAAGGTTCAATTTTAACCTTAGAAAAATCTATTTTCTTTTCTACTATAGTATGTTTTACTTCTTTTTTATTTCTCATATGAGGAAATAATAATACTTCTCTTATAGTTTCTGCTCCAGTCATAAGCATTACTAATCTATCAATACCAATTCCCATTCCACCTGCTGGTGGCATACCATATTCTAATGCTTCAACGAAATCCAAATCCATCTCATTTGCCTCATCATTACCTAATTCTCTTTCTTTTAATTGATTTTCAAATCTTTCATATTGATCAATAGGATCATTTAATTCAGTAAAGGCATTACCAAATTCCATACCACAAATAAACAATTCAAATCTTTCAGTAAATCTAGGATCTTCACTTTTACTAGCAAGTGGACTTATTTCAACTGGATGGCCATAAACAAATGTTGGATTAATTAATGTCTCTTCAACAAATTTTTCAAAGAAAGCATTAACAATATGTCCAAATTCAAAATGTGCTTCTATTTCAACTTGATGTTTTATAGCTAATTCTTTAGCCTCTTCTAAACTCATTTGCTTCCAAAAATCAACACCACAAGCTTCTTTAATAGCATCAACCATATGAATACGTTTATAACCAGGAGCTAAATTTAAATGATGCGACATATAATCAATTTCATATCCACCATTTACTTCTTTACAAACTGTAGAAAAAATACCTTCAGCAATATCCATCATTCCATACATATCAGAATAAGCTTTATAAAGTTCAATTGATGTGAATTCAGGATTATGTTTTTTATCAACGCCTTCATTTCTAAAGATACGTCCTATTTCATATACAGCATCCATTCCTCCAACTAATAATCTTTTTAAAGGAAGTTCAGTTGCAATTCTTAAATAAAATGGCATATCTAAAGCATTATGATGAGTAATAAAAGGTTTAGCTGCAGCTCCTCCTAAAATAGGATTTAAAATTGGAGTTTCAACTTCTGTATAACCTAAATTATCTAAATATCTTTGGATAGTTCTTATTATCTTTGGTCTTGTAAAAGCTATTTTCCTAGCTTCCTCATTCATAATTAAATCAACATATCTTCTTCTATATCTTTCTTCAACATCAGTTAAACCATGAAATTTTTCAGGCAGTGGTTTTAAAGCCTTAACTAAATGAACATACTTAGTAGCATGAACACTTAACTCACCAGTATTAGTTTTAAATACATCTCCTTCAATACCAACAATATCTCCCAAATCAGACGCTTTAAATAAATCATAAGCCTCCTCACCTACTTCATTTATACTAATATATATTTGTATTTGACCAAATTTATCTTGAATATGGAAAAATCCAGCTTTTCCCTTTCTTCTTTTTGTCATAATTCTACCAGCAATTATAACATGATCTTTTAACTGTTCTAATTCTTCTTTACTTTGATTTTCATGTTCTTTTTTTATTATTTTTGAATTTGAAGTAACATCAAATCTTCCACCAAAAGGTTTAACACCTTTTTCTTTTAACTGATTTACTTTCTCTCTTCTAACTTTTTCTTGTTCTGTAAATTCTCTCATTTTATTCCTCCAAACTATAATTTTTTTACTTTTTCATAACCATGGATTAAAACTGTATCAAATTCATCGGGTAATTTATTTAAAACATCATTTTTTAAATCACTTGGGATTTCATAAAAAGCCTCCGCCATTGAACCAGTAATAACAGCATTTGCCTTAACATTTCCACCTAAAGAAATGGCTTTCCTAACAGCATCTTCAAAGCTAACACTTTGAAATAAAGCTTCCTCACAATCACTTAAAATAGCGCAGCTTGGGTTAAATTTATTAGAAAGTCTAATTTTATCAATAGGCCTTGAAATAGGACAAAAAATAGTTTCTGTTTTACTTAATGAATTACCCATTCTACCACTATAAATAATGGAATTTAAAACTCTCGTGCTTGATATAGCTAATGCAGTATCATAACCGTTTTTAGTTAATTTATCAGTCTGCTTAATAATACTATCTAAATCATTATATAAATATCCAATAGATGAAACTCTTCTTAAAGCATCATTATTATCACTTTTAATATTTTCACCATAACACCATTTTATAAAATCTTCTGAACCTTTGTCATTTGAAATTTCATTCATATACTCTAAACCATATTTTTTTAATATATCAGCATAATCTTCTTCAAATAAAACTGTATCTAAAACCGCAAGATTTAAAATAGTATCCTTAGTATATTTGCAATCATCATCAATTAAATTATCTTTATCTAATACCTCTTTATATTCTTCATTATTTTTAAAATTATTACGCTCGTAAACTGAACTAGCCATATCACCTATGATTGCTCCAAGCATAACTTTACCTTCTTTCCTTAATAATCTTATTTAATTTATCTATAAATTCATCAATAGTTAAAGTTTCAGTATCCCCACTTCCATACATTCTAAAACTTATTTTACTCTCTTCTTTTTCTTTATCACCAATAATTAAAACATATGGTATTTTCTTAGTAACACTTTCTCTTAATCTATAGCCTAATTTTTCATCCCTATCATCCAAATTAACTCTAAAATTATTTTTTTCTAATACCTCTTTTATTTTTTTACTATACTCTAAATGATATTCATTATTAACTGGAATAACTGTAATTTGAACTGGAGAAAGCCATAAAGGAAATACACCTTTAGTCTCTTCAATTAAAAATGCAATAAATCTATCTAATGAACCTAAAATAGCTCTATGAATAACTACTGGTCTTACCTTTGAACCATCTTCTGAGACATAAGTTAAATCAAATCTTTCAGGTAATTGATAATCAAGCTGAACAGTTGATAATGTTACATCATGACCAATCGCACTTTTAACTTGTACATCTAACTTAGGTCCATAAAAAGCAGCCTCACCTTCAGCTTCATAAAAATCCGCATTAATTTCTTTTAAAACTTCCCTTAATTCATTTTCAGATTTTTCCCATAAATCATCATTACCAAAATATTTATCTTTATTATTTTTATCTCTTAAAGATAATCTAAATTTATAATCTTTGAATCCAAAATCTTTATAAACTTCCAATATTAAATTAATAACGCCTTTAAATTCATCTTTTATTTGATCATTTGTACAAAAAATATGTGAATCATTTTGAGTAAATGCTCTTGTTCTTTCAATACCACATAAAGCGCCTGATGCTTCAAATCTAAAATCATTCGCAACCTCAGCTATTCTAATAGGTAAATCACGGTATGAGTGCAAGTGATTTTGATACATCATCATATGATGAGGACAATTCATTGGTCTTAAAACATATGATTCATTATCTAACTTCATCTCAGGAAACATATCATCTTTATAATGATCCCAGTGTCCAGATGTTTTATATAAATCTACACTTCCTAAACTAGGAGTATAAACATGTTTATATCCATATTTTATTTCCTTATCTGTAATATAATCAATTAATAATTTTCTAACTGTAAATCCATTAGGAAGCCACATAGGTAACCCTTTTCCCACTAAATCAGAAAACATAAATATATCTAACTCTTTGCCTAACTTTCTATGATCTCTTTGCTTTGCTTCTTCTAATTGATTTAAATGATTTTCTAAATCGTCTTTATTTTCAAAACAAATTCCATAAATTCTTTGTAACACTTTATTCCTAGAATCACCTTTATAATAAGAACCACTAAATTTTAATAATTTAAAATTCTTACATTCCTTTACCGTATCAACATGTGGACCACGGCACAAATCAGTAAAATCACCTTGTGTATAACAAGTAATTACTTCATCTTTAGAAAGTTCATTAATTATATCAACTTTATATGGATCATCTTTAAACATATCCAAAGCTTCTTGCTTAGAAATTTCTTTTCTTACAATCCTTTTTCCATCCTTAGCTAACTTTTTCATTTCTTTAGAAATTTTTTCTAAATCGTCATCTGTTAATGTATAATCACCTAAATCAATATCATAATAAAAACCTTCTTCAATTACAGGTCCTACCCAAAATTTAGCATTTGGATATAAATGTTTTACAGCCTGTGCCATTAAATGAGCACAGCTATGATTTAATTTACTTAAATATTCATCTTCCTTAATATTTATCATATTTATCATCCCTTCTCATATTTGTTTTTTTAAGCGTTTTAACTCTGCCTTTTTTATCAAAATTATATTCTTCCTTAAT
Organism: Sphaerochaetaceae bacterium; assembly: GCA_963609095.1. GTDB lineage: Bacteria > Bacillota_I > Bacilli_A > RF39 > UBA660 > Coprosoma. The sequence continues at coordinate 6,866 of CAVDHX010000041.1, forward strand.
TACATAATCAAAAGAACCTAATTCAGTGTCATATTCATCATTTTCTAATAATCTTAAAGGATTAATATAAGGAGCCGGTCTTGAAAGGCAATCGCTAACTAAAATAATTGCTCCCGTTTTTATGTGTTGCATCGTAACATAATCAAAACTTGTCTTAACTAAATTTATTCCATAAAAAGGAGCAATCATTTTAAGTCCCTTATGAGTTGCATTACAAAATAATTTAATTAAATCATCATTATCAATGCCATAATATTCTATCAAAAATTGTCTCATATCCATTTGGTGTAATTTTTTTAATACCTTTTTTTCCATAAAAAATCTCCCAGCAAAAATCTTTACTAGGAGCGTATGAACGCGGTACCATCCTACTTTATAACTTAATTAACTACTTTAACGGATAGTAACCGGAATAATCTTTCGAAAATCAGTTCATGGGTAGTAATTATTAATGTTATTTATTTAGCTTCCACCAAACCTAAACTCGCTTTAAATACTTATCAACAATCTTGTCCCAATCAAAACTTTTACCTATATTTTAGTAGTATATTTAGCTTTTGTCAACATAAATATAACTTTTAAATGCCTAATACCATCTTTAATAGGATTTAAATGAGATTTTCTTTTATTTGAACAAAATAATGTTGTTGGAATTTCTTTTATTTTATAATTATTTAAAACGGCTTTTATAACCATCTCACTAGCAAATTCCATACCTGTAGTTTCTAAATTTAAATTTAATAATTTCTTTTTATCTCCCCCTCTTAAACCACAGTGATAATCATAATTTGTTTTAAATATAACATTTGGTATAAAAGATAATATAGGATTTCCTATATATTTATTTATAAATGGCATTGCCCCTTTTTCAATCTTGCCTTTAAATCTATTTCCAATAACAAAATCATATTCCTTTAATGCATTATAAAATTCATCTAAGTGATTCAAATCATAAGAATCATCACTATCAGCCATAATTATATATCTACCCTTCGCATTTTCTATACCTTTTCTTAAAGCATTACCATACCCCCTATTTTCATAAATAATAACCCTTGCACTATTCATAGCAGCAATCTTTACAGAATTATCATCACTACCATTATCAATTACTAATACCTCACCATTAATATTATTTTTTTCAATAAAACTAAATGCTTTTTTTATACAGTTTCCTATGTTTGCCTCTTCGTTTAAACACGGAAATAATATCGTTAGTTCCATAAAATTCCTCCAAATACATAAATATTGATATTAAACTAAAAGATATTAATAATATATAAACAGATGCGAGATAAAAATATCTAATAGCTTTAAATGAAGATGCATCTGTATATGCAATACCACATATTAAAATAATCATACCTAAAAATAAAACTATATTTAAAAATAAATCTTTCTTTTTAAATAGTTTAATAAAACAAACTATTCCAAATAAATTAATAAATAAAGATAAATATTTATAAACAAACGTTATTATATTAAATACTCCACCAATTTCTTTATAAGATAATGAACCTATATTAGCTGTATTAAAATCTGAATTTATATTATTTATGTAAATAGAATAATAAAAATCATTTGTTTTTTCGTTTATAGACTCTGTTAAATTAATATTTTTAGACTCTTTTAAATTATTATAATCAAATGTTTTTACCTCATCATATGTATAAATATATTTTAATGTTTTAGGTAAATTTCTAATAAATTTCATAATATTAGTTCTAGTTGGTGGTGAAAAATAAACAGACGAAATTATAAATCTTTGTTTTAATTTACCTTCTTTAAATGCATTATTTATTTCTTTATCAACTCTACCCCAAAACTCTTCACTAGTATTAAAATCTTTATAATAATTTTTTAAAGAAGCAATTCTTCTTACAATCCATATCATATAACCATCTATAATTTCACCATCTTCAAGCTCAATATTATTTTCATATTTTTTATCAAAAATGCTTTTTAAATTTTTAAAAGTAGGACTTACCTCATATAATTTTTCAATAGTAGATTTAGGAATAGATACTCTATAAATTTCTTTATCAGGTTTTATCTTTAAAATACTAGTATAAGCTTTTTTAAAATTAGAATTGTTAAGTTCATTAATTAAATTTGCTTTATAATAATTATTATTTATATTTATTACTATAAATTCAAATATAAAAATAATAATAATCGGAATTAATAAAATATAACTTTTTCTTTTTAATTTATATATATAAAAGCCATAGCAAATCACTAATAAAACTATCATAAACATATAATCTTCCCTTGTAAAAATAATAGATGTACATATCAATCCAAGTCCTATCAAATAAAGTAAAATATTTTTATCATTTTTATAAATACCATATAAAAAAGAAATTAAAAATAAAACTTGTGAATGTCCTAAAACATATCTATACATTCTTTGATAAGTCTCACTCGCAAATGAAATAGGATTTAAAAGTAAAAATATATATAATATATAACAGTAATTTTTATTTTTAAAAATATCTCTAGTTACAAAACAAAAAGTAAAACAAGCTATAACATATATTAAACTTAATCCCAATTGTGATGAAATATTTAAAAATCTAAATAAACTAATTAATAAAGGAAAGAAAAAACCTTTTACTAAAGTTACATCACTATAATTACCAAGCCAATTACCATTAGATATACTATTAGTCATATCAACCATTAATTTATCGTCATAGCCATATGTTTCAATATAAAAATTAGGAAGCATAGAACATAAAATTAATTTTAAAATTGTTAATAAAAAAAGAAAGATAACCATTTTATTTTGTTTTATTATTTTCATAGTCATCTTCCTTTCGATTAATATATTAAATTACTACATATGGATTACTTGAAGTTCCTTCACCTGTTAATGTGATATTAGATGATAGGTAGAATGCCGGAAGGATTTCATTACTACCATATGGTAATGAGCCTACGTTCACATGTCCATCTGAAAAAGCACTGAATATAGAAGAAGTAAAAGCCAAATATTCGCCCGACAATGGAGTAATAGTCCATGTATTTTTTATCCAATTATTACATATTCCACCATAATTATAGGTTACAATTCTAGAAGCTGATACGCTTGTACAAGAATCATTTTTATTAGCTTTTATATGATCACTTACACTAATAAGCCCCACTTTACCTTTCCACTTATATGCTTGTTCTTGGCTCACAGTATTTGAAAGACTATCATCCCCATCTACTAATCCTACATTAAATACATGAGTAACTATTTTGCCTTGTACATCTGCAGATAATGTATTTAACCATGTACTATTTAAATACGTATTTATATATGCTTCTTTTTCTGGTAAATCATATAATGTTTTTCCTATCTGTCTTGGCATTTGTGTTATATTATTTCCAGATGAATCTAACATTGTTGTCTTACTTCCCCATACGTTACAACCATATGGTGAAGTACAATAGTCTGTTGTCATTGTTGAATATCTTGCGTTAGATGTATCAAACGCTTTACTTCCAATACTACTATTTTTTATTACTTTTAATGTCCCATCTGATTCTACCGATACTATACGATATAAATCAGAGCCTAATTTAATATAATTATTTGGATTATCTCCTTTATAAACGCATCTTCCAACTTCAGTAGTGTCTTTATATATTCCATCGCCTGAAGTAACAACAAAATCATCATTACACAAATCTAATGCGGTAAAAGAAATTGGAATAACATCATCAGCATTTCTCGAACAATACATTTTAGTTGCATCCACTTTACCATCTTTACCATTAATTGTACTACAGTAATAATTACCAAATTTTAAGGAACTTGCTGTTATTGTTCCATTATTACTTATTGTAACTGTTCCTTCTGTTGGATTTTCTCCACTAGCTTTTATTTCCGTACTATTAATATATCCATTGCCTGAACCACCACCTGTAGAACTATCAGTCGAACTATCTGAAGCAGATGTTTTTGGATATTTAATAGTATATGGAAGTCCTACTTCCTGTTCACTTGTTTGGGCTGTTGCATATGCTATCCTTACCGCATCTATTGTTCCCCATGCTTTATCCTTGGCTGCATTTAATC
>CAVDHX010000042.1:0-3363 GCA_963609095.1 Sphaerochaetaceae bacterium
CTTACGTTGTTCCCAATAAAAAAGATAGAACCCTTATTTAACTTGTTCTATCTATCTTTATTTTTTAACGATTTAAGATCAAATCCTCCTGTTAATATAAACTTTCTAAGTATATCATTTACTTCAATATATGCTTCCCAAATTTCAATAGATCGCCCTTGAATTTTTTCTAATGCCTCTTTAGCGACATCAATATTAACAGACTTCAAAAGATCATCAAATCTTCCATATTCATTTAAATTTTTTTCATTAATAGGTAAAATCATCATTTTTCGTAATTTTGATTCGTCAAGTTTAAATGCATTAGCCAATTTTTTTATTTGGTCATTTTCAGCCTTTGATTCATATTCGGTTATATAATCCATAAATGTTTTATATTCTTCAACAATTAAATCTCCACTTTCAATATCATGAATGATTATATTAGCATATTTTTGTTGTTCTTGCGATAAACTTGCAAAAGACTTGTGCAAACTACTTAATGCTTTTTCAATATCTTCTTCAGAACACTCATCATGTTTTAATATCTTTAGAAATTTTGTGAATTTACTATTAATATAATCCGAATCTATTTTACCATCATCTATTTCTATCAAACTACCATCAATATCAAATGGGATATCATCATTTATTTCATTCTCATGAGATTTACTAACGTCAATATATCTTTGTTTAAGAGCGTCTATAATATTTTGAGTAATAGGACTTTTTAATGTTATTAGTTCCGTATAATTTTTATCAGAAAGTTCATCTTTATCTTCATTACTCAAATCACTATCTATTAAGTCGATTATTTTACTACTATCAATGTTACTATTTTCATCCTTTGGTATATATCCCTGTATCCTTGCAGCTCCTAAATATTTATTAAATTCATTATATAGTTTAACAAATTTTCTTTTCGATTCATTATTTTTTGGTAAAGAAATAAAATCTTTTATACCGTCCGATTCAAACAAATCTTCAATTTGCGAATATAATAAATTCATCTGACTAATGTTTTCACTTAATTTTGGTACATACAATTGAAAAGGTTTATCTCCAGAATATAATTTTATTGCTCTTTCAATATTCTTTTCCATTGTATATGGTTTTCTATAATATTTTATAATACCAAAAGGCTTTGTATTTTTATTATAGATTCTATTAGTTCTGGAAATTGCTTGAATAACGTTTTCATATTTAATAACTTTATCCATATATAAAACATTTAACCATTTTGAATCAAATCCCGTAAGCATTTGATCCACAACAATTAACAACCCGAGTTTATCTTTTTCTTGTATATTTGTATAGGGTTTTTTATGAGCAAGTCTATTGCTAATATCTTTTTTTAAGGTGCTAGCTGTTGATAAAGAAAATTTATGATCATACATCTTATTATAATCATCTATAATTTCAACAAGACCATCTTCTTTAAATATAGCTCCATCGTTATTATCTATGTTTGGGTCTACTAATATTGTAAATTTAAATTGTTCTTGAGCATTTTCACTTTTTAACAATCTGTAATATTCAATAGCTTCTGGAATACTACTAGTTGCTAAAATACCACTAAATTCATTATTATGACTTATTAGTCTCCAATTTTCTAAAATACTTTTAACAACATTCTCTCTATGAATTTGATTATTATATTGTGAATTAGGAATATAATCTTCTATTCCTTTTACATAATTACCATTTTCATCATAATCACCAGCCATAGGAATTTCATTCATAAATTTATAAAATGTTTCACTTTTTTGCAAATTAGATAAAACTTCATCTTCATTGTTTGCTTTACATTTTTCCAATGCAATGGCTCTTCTTAAATCATTATTCTTAAAAGTCAAAACTTTTTTAATATCAAACGCAAGTACATTTCCATCTCTTATTCCATCAGCAATTACATATCTATGAAGTTCATTACCAAAAATATCAGAAGTAACACTCATTTTCTTTTTATTTTCATCAAAAACTGGAGTTCCAGTAAATCCGAAAAATACAGCTTTAGGAAATGTTTCTTTAATTGTTGACATCATTGTTCCAAAAGTATCTCTGTGACATTCATCAACAATAAAAACTATTCTCTTTTTATTTATAAGTTCTATATCGTGTGTATAAATGCCTAAAACATTTTTTATTAAACTCATTTTTTGAATAGAAGTAACAATAAGCATCGTATGATCATCTTTCATTTGAGTTATTAAATCTTTAGTATTTACAGTTCCTGAAACATCATCTTTATTATCAGCAAAATTTTGATATTCATCTAAACTTTGAGTTCCTAGCTCAATTCTATCCATTAAAAATATAACTTTATCGGCATCCTTTGAGTTAGCAATTAATTGAGCAGATTTAAAAGAAGTCATTGTTTTTCCAGAACCAGTTGTATGCCAAACATATCCTCCTCTTGTATCTGGATTAGTCCAATCCGTTTTAGCAACAACGTCACTAATTTTATTTGAGGCATAATACTGGTAACTTCTCATAACTTTTAATACATTATCTGTATCATCAGCAACAGTATAAAATCCAATAAGTTGATGTGCCATCGGAATTGATAGTAAAGTCCTTGTTATTTCCCTCCAATCATTAATTACTTCATTATTAAAATTTTCCCAATGGAAATAAAACAAAGGGTTAAACTTCCCATCTGATCCAGGATTGGCAAAGTATAATGTTTCATTTGGAGTCATAGCAACAAATATTTGTACTAATTGATAAATACCACTACTAAATACGCCCTCATGTGCATATTTTTCTATTTGGTTTGTAGCCTGCTTTACATCTACATTACTTTTCTTCAATTCAATATGAAATAAAGGCATACCGTTAATTAATAGCATAACATCTCCTCTTCTATCATTTAATATAGAAGATTTTTTATTAAATATGGGTTGTTCTGCTATTTGATACCTAGATTGACCTGCTGCAATTTCTTGTCTATCATAAATTTTAAGACTTACTTCTTTTCCCTTATGTAACAAATCATCTGGATTATCTCTAATAATTCCTATTGTTCTACCATTAATAAAGCTATTAAGTTTTACAGGATATTTTAATTCATTAATTTTATCAATAACTTGTTGCATTTCTGTATCAGTTAAAGGATAATCTGATAATCTGTCTTGTTGTCTATTATTTTCAAATAATATTCTTGCCCAGTTATCAAGCAAATCTTTTTCTGTTGGATTTCTTAATACACCATCAGACCAACCATTTTCCTGAAGAGATTTAATAAAATCAGCTTCAAACTTTAATTCATCATTATACATAATAGATTATCTCCTTTCTATACAAACATTTTATCAAGCATTGACTTTTTTAGATTATTTAATTTTTCTAACTTACGTTGATGAAGAGTGATAAGGTTATCTA
>CAVDHX010000043.1:0-20822 GCA_963609095.1 Sphaerochaetaceae bacterium
GCTGCACCAGTAGAAACTGAAACATTATCAGTAGAAACTCCAGTTGCACCAGTAGAAACTGAAACATTATCAGTAGAAACTCCGGTTGCACCAGTAGAAACTGAAACATTATCAACTGATAACAATAATATTTGGAATATGTAAAAGATGAATTTCATCTTTTTTTGTGCCACCTTTTGGACGTTTAAAAAAATTAAGGGTTTTATCAACCATCTAAGTATGATATAATTAAAATCAGGAGGTTATGATATGACAATAGAAAATTTACTCGAAATAGCAAGAAAAATAATAGACATTTTACTTGTATGGGGATTATTTTATTATATTTTAAGAAGTTTAAGAAGAAATGTAAAAATGATAATGCTATTTAAAGGACTGCTAATTATAGCAATCACAAAAATAGTATCAGACTTACTAGATTTAGTTACAATTGGCTACCTAATTGACTACGTAATTGAATGGGCACCACTTGCTCTAATTATAATATTTCAACCAGAAATTAGAGATGCCCTAGAACAACTAGGAAGAGCACAATTATTAGGAAGACATAAAACACTATCATTAAGTGAATTAGAAAAATCAATAAGTGAAATAACAAGCTCAGTTGATTATATGAGAAAAATGAGAATAGGTGCCTTAATAGTAATAGAAAGAGAAAATAGTTTGGCAAACTATGCAATGAAAGCCCAAAAAATATATGCTGATATCTCAGGGCCATTACTTTCATCAATATTTTTCACTAATAATCCACTTCATGATGGCGGAGTAATTATTCGTGGTGATAAAATTATCTGTGCTGGAGCAGTATTCCCAACTAGTGATAGTATGGCAATCAGTAAAAGACTAGGAACTCGTCATAGAGCAGCCCTAGGAATAGCTGAAAGAACTGATTGTATAGCACTAGTCGTATCAGAAGAAACAAGTAGAATTTCAATTGCAATGAATGGTGAATTAATTTATAACTTATCATTAGATGAAGTTAGAATTCGATTGCTAGAAGCACTTGCACCTTCACAAAAAATACTAGCCAGTGCGAAAGAAGGTGGAACAAATGAATAAAAAACCAAACATCTTTAAAAAATTAGCAAATTTTGTCGATAAAAAAATTGTCGTACCAATAACAAAAGTTATTATGAAAGTAACAAAAGGAGCTAGTGGTTCAAATCATTCACTAGAAGCATGGCTTTCAAGAAGCAACACCCTACTCTTTGTCTCACTTTTTTTAGCCATATTAATATTTATATTATTTGATCAAAAAAAGATTATGTTTAACGATACAAGTGCTGAAGTGCTAAAAGACCAAAAAGTCGAAGCAGTATACAATGAAGAGGCATATGTTGTTGAAGGACTACCAGAAAAAGTAGATATTACATTAATGGGAAGCCGTTCAGATCTATTTATCGCAAAACAATCAACAGCATCAAAAGTAACAGTTGATCTAACAGGATTAAAACCAGGAACTCATAAAGTTAACATTGAATATATGAGACCAAACGCATCAGTAGATTATAGTGTTAACCCATCAGTTGCCACAGTCAACGTTTATTCAAAAGTTTCAGAATCAAAAACTCTAACAACAGACTTATTAAATCAAGATAGCCTAGATTCAAAACTAGTAATTGATAATGTCAAACCAGCATCAGAAAAAGTTGTCATAAAAGGAACAGATGATGAAAACGCAATTAACAGTCTTAAAAAAGTTGCAACAGTAAAAGCATTAGTAGACGTATCAAGCCTAAATAATCAAGATACAGGTACAGTAACACTAAAAGACGTACCAATCAAAGCGTATGATAAAAATGGTAATATACTAGATGTAGAAATAGTACCAAACAAAATAAATGTATCTGTTAATATATCATCACCAAGCAAAGTAGTACCTATTAAAGTAGTACCTAAAGGAACAATAACATTTGGTAAAGCAATAAGTACAATTACAACAAGTGAATCAAACGTAACAGTATATGGCAAACAAAGCGTATTAGACAACATTCAATACGTCCCAGTAAACGTAGACGTATCAGGTTTAAAAACAGACAGAGAATACAAACTAGAGCTTACAAAACCAAGCGGTATTAAATCAATGAGTTTAAACAACGTTACAGTAAATCTAACTCTAGGAACATCATCAGATAAAGATATAGAAAACGTCAACATAGATGTAAGAAATCTAAATGATAAATATAGCGTTCAAGGATTATCACAAAACGATATCAAAGTAACCGTTAATGTAAAAGGTGTCGAATCAGTACTTAAAGAATTAACTGCCGATGATATAACTGCATACATTAACCTAAAAAACTATAAACCAGGAGAATACGAAGTTCCAGTAAAAGTAGAAGGCACAGATTCAAGGTTACAATATCTATCAAAAACTAAAAAAGTAAAAATAAAAGTGGTTGAAAAATAACCATTTTTTAAATACTATCATGCCAAAATTCACCTTGACTTAAAAACAAAAAAAGTCTATTATTATTGTAGGAGGAAAGTAAATGATAGATAAAATAAAAAACACATTAATTGCAACCGCAATACTTTACTTAATTTGTGGTTTAACAATGCTTTTTTTTCCAAGTACAATTATAAACATAGGATGCTATATGGTTGGACTCATGTTCTTATTCATTGGCGTCTCTGGAATAGTAATGTACATGAAAACAGAAATAAAAACAGCATTTACAAGTTTTACCTTAATAATGTCCATCATATTTGGAGCCTTTGGTATATACATATTAATGAGCCCAGAAAGTTTTGCAAAATTCATCCCACTAGTTATAGGAATATTCCTACTAGTAGATTCAATCAGCAAATTATCCGCAGCTTTTGATCTAAAAAAATATAACTATACAAACTGGTGGCAAATGCTAATAGTCGCTTTTATAATATTAGCTTGTGGATTACTTTTAGTATTTAATCCATTTGAAGTATTAGCCGTTAGTGTTCAAGTTATGGGTGCAATATTAATAGTAGATTCAATATCAAACATATTTACAATCTATAGTTATTCAAAAATAATAATAAAATAAGTCCACAATGGGCTTATTTTTCTATATTAAATAAAAGGCCAATATTAATTAATCCGGCAATGCCTACCAATATATAAATAACACTAGTAAAAATAGTCTTAATGCCAAACAAAGTAGACACCAAATTAAAGTCAAAAAGACCAACAAGTCCCCAATTAATCGCTCCAATAATAGTTAAAATCAAACATATTTTTTGCATTATTTCCACATTACTCACCCCTTAATAATTATAATGTCCATTTTCAAACAAACTATTCATATTTAAAAATAAATTCCATATAATTAATTGAAATTGAAAGGTTGTGAAAAAATGAAAAAACTTGCTCTATTATTTTGCATTTGCTTTTTAATGATAGGATGTGGCAAATATAACATAAAAGAAGCAGAAAAAGATTTAGAAAAGAAAATAAACAATTTAAATAGTTATAAACTAACAGGAGAAATGGAAATAGTAAGCAACGATGATATATATAAATATAATGTAGATGTAGCATTCAGCAAATCAGATAAATTTAGAGTATCACTAAAAAACAAAACCAATAACCATGAACAAATAATTTTGAAAAATAAAGATGGAGTATATGTCCAGACACACAAAAGTACGTAATAAAAAAATTGGTAGTTTAAGATTATATCCACGAAAGGTATGAGAAATCATATCTTTTTATTTTGCATAAAAGGAGGTAGATATTATTAATTATGCAATATTTAGAAGTGAGCCAGTTCATACTTTAAATGATTTAGAACAGATTGGATCATATAACAAAAGAGAAAAAAGCCTATAATTCTAATCCGAATATAAAATTAGAATTATCTAAAGATAGTATAGAAATAGTACCATTACAAGAGAAGTATGTTAAAGGTTTTAAAAATAAAGTTAAAGATTATGAAAAAGAACAAAGTGAGAGAATGAAAACGGAAAAGCCTGATAGGAGAAAAAACTTTAATCAAATGCTTAATAAATCTAAAAATGTAGTAGTTGATGAATTACTTTTTACAGCAACTCATAAGTTTTTTGATAATATGAGCAAGGAAAATATAAGAAAATGGACTGATACTTGTATGGAGTTTGTTTATGAAAAATTAGGTTATACTAAAGAGCAAGTGTTACACGCAATAGTTCATTTAGATGAAGAAACTCCTCATTTACATTGTGTAGTTATACCTTTAATTAAAAAACTTGATAAAAGAACGAATACAGAAAGATATACTATTTCTAAAAAAGCTTATATTAAAGATAAAATCCATTTATCAGAATTACAAGATAAATATCATAAAAGATTAACCAATAAAGGTTATGATTTAGAACGTGGTATTAAAGGTTAGAAATTTTAAAAAGACTACTAGATATTATGAACAAAAAGTAGAGATTTTAAACTCTAAAATAGATGAAGCTATGAAAGAATTTAATGAAGTAAATAGTTTTACTAAAAGTCATCAGTCTTTAGAAAAAGAAAATCAAAATATGAAAAGAGAGATTAAAACATTAACTACTAGAAATCAAAATCTTACTAAAGAGAATAACAATTTAAAATCTTATATTAAAGTTATATTAGAGGCAATAAAACACTTTTTCAGGAATTTATTACAAATTGGTAATGTTCCTACAAAAGAAGCCACTATAAGCGAAATGAAGAAATATTATGACAATAAAGATTTTGATAGTAATGATGTTTATGATATTTCAAATGGTACTAATAAAGAAGATGAACTTTTTTGATTATGCTAACCTAGTTATTATAAGATTAAAAAATATAATGGCAAAGATAAGATGAGTTTATAATACTATTAGAAATTTAATTATTTTTTTTCATTGTGTTGATGTATAAAGATAATTATTATCTGATGTAAAAAATAGTAATTAGTATTAAAAATAATGAAAATATGATAAAATATGTTGTGTGCAAAGGAGATTGATTATATTGGCATTGCTAAAAGAAGTAAAAAATGTGTGTAAGTATATTTATAATAAAAATAGCGGTGAAGGTGTCATGCGAGATTTTTTAGAAAGTTATTTAATTATTCATGAATAATGAAGAGTTCTTAATAGAAAAGAAAAATTTAGAGAAAACAATCGAAGCTTATAGCGAAGTTATCTCTGATACAAAATTAAAAATCAAGAATTTACCAAACCTTTATCCAGATAAAGAACATAGAGTGATGGAACAGGAACGATTGACTCACAAAGTAGAAAAGTTAGAAAATGGATTGAAAAAACCATATTTTGCTCGAATTAATTTTTATAATGATAAATCTTCAATTAAAGATGTGTGTTATATTGGAAAAATAGGTGTAACAGATTACGATAATAATGTTATCACAGTCGACTGGAGAGCCCCAATCTCTAGTTTATACTATGATTCAAATGTGGGAAAAACATCTTATGTTTCACCCGAAGGAACAATACATGGCGAATTACAATTAAAACGTCAATATGACATAGAAAATAGTATATTAAATAGTTTTAATGATGTTGATACTGTTAGTAATGATGAAATACTAAAACCCTATTTAAGCGTTAGTGCAGATAAGAGATTAAAAAATATAATAGCAACAATTCAAGAAGAACAAAATGTAATTATAAGAGAGCCAATAACTAATAATACTATTATTCAAGGAGTGGCGGGAAGTGGTAAAACAACTGTTGCACTTCATCATATTGCTTATTTGGTATATAATAATAGAGATTTATATGATGCGAATCAATACATGGTTATTGGACCTAATAAATTTTTTGTAGATTATATTTCAAGCATTCTTCCAGATTTAGATGTAGATGGAGTAAAGCAATTTGACTTTGTAGACTTTGCATCTAACTATTTAACGGCTGATTTTGAGATTAAAAATTCTTTAGATAATTTTAATTTAAATAGTTCTGGTAAAGAAGAAGATAATTTTTCTTATTATAGAACATCATTGAAATTTCAACATTTTATAAAAAAGTACATGGATGCGTTTGAAGCAAATATGCTTCCTAAAGTTGATTTAGAATATAAGAATATTAAAATATTAAGTTTTAAAGAAATAGAAGAAGAGTATTATTCTGTAAATAAAAAAACAAGTAATACAATTAGTAAAAGAATTGATAAGACAATTTTATTATTAAGTAAGAAGATTGATAAACGAAAATCTGATATATTAAATAAATCATTACAGAATGTTATTAAAGAAAACAATACTATTAGGCAAAAAGCAAATGCCAAAGATAATCAATTACTAAAAAAAGAATTAGAGTCATCTGGAATGAATATTTTAAAAAGATATTTTAAAAAAATTAAATTTGATATATATGATATTTATAAAAATATATTGTTAGAATTGAAGAAACAAAATAAGTATAATAATGAAATAGATATTAAATTAGAAGAATTAAAAAATAGAATATTAGAATTTGAGGACTTGACACCACTAATGTATATTAATTACATAATAAATGGAGCAGAAGATTACAAGAAATATAGGCATATAGTGATTGATGAGGCTCAAGATTATAATTTATTTACTTTCTTCATATTAAAAAAGATTTTATCCAATAGTACATTTAGTATTTATGGTGATTTAGCACAATCATTATATTCGAGTCGTTCCATCAAATCTTGGGAAGATGTTGTTGAAAAAGTATTTAATAATAACATATCAATAAAATACCTTAATAAAAGTTATAGAACTACAATAGAAATCATGAATGGAGCAAATAAAATAAACAAACATTTAAATTATACATTAGCAGAGCCAGTTATAAGACATGGTTCAAAAATACAATATATAGATACCAAACAATCCAATATTACAAGTTCAATTTTAAATCAAATTAATTACATGAAAAAGCAAGGATGTCAAACAATCGCAATTGTTGGGAAAACACCTAAAGAAGTAGATACTATATATAATGATATAATTTCTAAAATTGAAGTTGAAAAAATAACCTCAAAAAATTATAATTTTTCAAATGATATTTGTATTACTACAGGTTATTTATCAAAAGGATTAGAATTTGATGGCGTTATTGTATGCAATGTAATGAATAGTAATTATGACATTAACAATAATCTAGATATGAAAATTTTATATGTTTCAATGACAAGAGCATTACATGAGTTAAGTATATTATATTCATCTAACTTATTGAATATATTAATGGCAAAATGATATAATATATTAAAATATTATATTAAATGTTGGAGGTAGTTATGAAAATATTAATAATTAACCTTCCCACAGGGAAGAAAGATGATAAACAATTTATGTCTTTTATTAATAATGTATATATTCCTGTTCTCAATAATAATATAAATTTAGTTAAAGATCAAAATACAGAAGTTACTCATCGATTTTGCGAGTGGGGATTAGGACCTGTAGATATGGCATATTGTAGATATATGGACCATTTAGCACAGCCTATGGTATATTATGCTGCTCGAAATGCAGAAAAAGAAGGATATGATGCGGTTATTATAAATTGCTTTGGTGATCCTATGCTATGGGAAGTAAAACAAGCCTTAAACATTCCAGTTATAGGTTTGGGAGAAACATCTATGATGTATTCATTAAATCTGGGACATAAATTTGGTGTGGTAAGCATTTCACCATACAATAATTTTGAAATTGAAGAAACCGTTGAAAAATATGGTTTAACTAAACGATTTGTTGGATGTGAACCAATTACAAGTTGGGAAAAAGGAGACCAAATAGAAATTGAAGAAACTATAAATACTTTTATTCAAGCTGCCAGAAAGCTAATCGATAAGGGAGCAGAAGTAATAATTCCAGGATGTTCTGTTACTTCATTTAAAATTAGAGCAATTAAAGAAATAACCGAAATCGATAATGTTCCGATTGTGGATATAATAGGTGTTGCAATTAAACAGGCTGAAATGCTTGTTTCAATGAAGAAATCTGGAAGTAGCTGGATTAGTAGAAAAAATTTATACCACCAACCTAATACGAAAACATTGAAAACAGCAGATTATCTTTTGAACAATGAAAAATTGACATTTTGGGATATAAAATAATTAAGGAGGTAAAAATGGAATATAGAGACATTTATGATAAAAATAAACAATTAACTGGTAAAACATTTGAAAAAAGTGAAGGTGTTCCAGAAGGCTATTTTTATTTAATGGTAGTTTGTTTTATGCAAAATAATAAAGGGCAGTTTTTAATGCAAAAAAGAGTACCAGAAAAAGATGGTAAATGGGCAACGACCGGAGGTCATCCTAAAGCTGGAGAAAATTCACTTACTGGTATGATTACCGAAATAAAAGAAGAACTAGGTATAAGTGTAAATCCAAATGAGTTACAATTGTTTAAAGAAGCAAAAGGAAAAAATTCATTCTGCGATTTATATTATTTAAAAAAAGATATAGATATAAAAGATATTACTATTCAAGAAGAAGAAGTAGAAACGGTCAGTTGGCTAACTTTAGATGAAATCAATAATTTATTTGAAAACGGACAATTTAATAAAGGGCATTATATGATGCTACAAGATTGCTTGAAATTTTTGAATAATAAAAATGATTAATTCGTTAGGTTAATCATTTTTTATATACTTGTTTATATCAATATTTAATTTATTTTGTTTTAATAAAAGGTTTATTTGATTAATATAGTCTTTATATTTAGTAGTTGTTATTGAGGAAGAAAAATTTAAAATAGTTAGTATATGTTTAGTTTGTTTTTCTGCATATTGATTAGATAATTGAATAAATTGTGGATAACTTTTTTTTACCTTTTTTTGCACCATATTTATATACACAAAAATGTTCAGATGCTCATCAGTAAACTCTAAACTAGTTAAACTGTTGTTTGAACGTCTCATATAATGATATAAAGGATGACCTATAACTGTATAGGTATTTATTTTGTTAAAAATATTCCACATAAACATTCTATCTTCATTAACACGATAATTTAAGAATTTTTGATTTATTAAACTTTCTTTTGTAAATAATTTACCCCAAACAGCAAAAGCAATTTTATCTTCTAGATACTCTTTAATTAAAGTATTCTTTTTATAGGTTACTAATTCATAGTCATTATAAGCATCAAAAATATCACCATTAACATCGTTAACGTTAATGCTACATCCAACGACATCAGCATTTGTATTTTCTTGGGTTTTTAATAATGTTTCAATAAAATTTTTTTCTATATAGTCATCACTATCTACAAAACTAATATAACTGCCTTTAGCTTTTTCTAATCCAATATTTCTACAAATACTTGGACCACTATTTTCAATATTAATAACAGTAATACGTGTATCATTTTTCGCATAGTTATTGCAAATTTTTAAACTATTATCTGTAGATCCATCATTAATTAAAATAATATCTAGGTTTTTATAGCTCTGTTTAACGATAGAATCTAAACATCTATATAAATAATTTTCTACATTATATACTGGTACAATGATTGTTACTAAATCCATAGGCCCCCCTTTTTATTTCTTCTATTATATTGTTTATATCAAAATTAAAATTATTAGTATTAATAACTATATTATATTCGCTATATGGTTTATATTCTACTGTTGTTTCAACTCTTAAGGCATCTTCATATTTTTTATGCTCTCTATCAATAACGCGATTTATTCTTTTACTTTTATCAGCAATCATCAATATCTTATAATTTGCTTTATTGTATAAATTTAGCTTTTCACAAGCAAACCAATCAATCAAAGGTATAACTTCTGCTTGATTTAAACTATTTATAATATTCAGTAGACATTTATTTAAATAATTTAAAAATGCCTTGTGAATTTTTCTATTTTCTTCATCATTAAAAAAACAAGCATTTAATACAGTTTTTAAAGGTATATTTTTCTTAAATATATCTTTCATATATTTAAGAAAATAAGGATTTTTAATAATGTATTTTTCTATAACATCATCAACGGAAACATGGACAAAAGTTTGGTCAACAGCATTTATTTTTTTACATAATTCACTTTTACCTGTGCCACCATAACCGCTTACACAAATGTACATCATTTCTTTATCAAACCTTTTTTGTTTCTTTCGGCATTTTCTAATAAATGTCTGTTAATAACGTTCAAAACAAAGTCATATTCTTTATCATCATCAGTCATATGAAATACATTATCAAAATTATAATTTTTTACTTTAGTTTTATATTTTTTTCTTATAAATTTTTTTAAATTTTCTATATTTGCATAGATAAAAGTATCTTTACGCTCAATATATTTTTTTTCAGATGGTGGTAATAATAAATATAATATACAAATTTGATTAGAATCATATTTATCAACCATTATATCTGCTTTATAATTACTATATCCTGGTTTACCAGTCCCAGTATCTAACGCATAAATATCTTTTATAAACTGTCTATAATCCTTAAATTCCACATATTCTAATGATTCTATAACAGCAAACTTTCTAACATCATTAATTGCCTCTTCAAAAAAAGGATTCATAGCATTCCATAAAATTGCAATACTCTTCATAATCAGACCTCCCACATTTATGCTATACAATGTAATCGCTTAAATTATTTTTATTACTTGTTTGCCACTTAAATCTTCTTAATTTTTTGTCAGTACAATAAGCACAAAAGTCGCAAAAGTGCTCTAAATATTCAATTAACTCATTTCCATTTTGAAAATCATCAATTTTTTTAAAATCATTTTCTGTAGTTTTAAAATTTGAATTACACTTTTCATTTAAATATTGTATTAATAAAGGATATGAACATCTAGAAATAAATCCATCTTTTACAAAAGGAAAATACCTTCCATAACATAAATTATTTGCTTTTTCCAGATTATTAATTTTTTTTGTTGTTAAACAAGTGTGAAATTCCCGAATTAGTAAAGTTTCATCTTTTTGCTTACAACCGTTCCCAAAGAAAAATTTAATGTTTTTATCGTTTAAAAACTCTACAGTTTTATCAGCTATTTTATAAGTTGGTTGATATAAGGATATATTAAAAAACACATTATTATTTTTTATACTTTCTATTAACTGTTCATCCATTTTTGGAATTAAAAGTCCATTAGAAACTAATGCAATTTTCGAATTAGGGAAATATTTTCTAGCAATAGGTAGAATTTTCGATAATTCAGAGTGTAATAATGGTTCTCCACCCATTAATCTTATTAAATCAATATTAACCAAATTTGATAATTTTTCGATGTCATTTTTAAATTGATCTACACTAATTTCGTATTTATCACATATATTCGAAAAGTGTGTACAACCTTTACATTTTAAATTACAGTGATTAACTAAATTGATTTCTATATATCCAATTAGTGGTTTTTTCATCAACGAAAATTCACGAATATTATTAATAACACCGTTTTCTATGTCAAACTGATCTAAAATGTATATCGTTTCAATGCCTTGTTTTTTTAGTTGCCTAGAATATTTTGTAATGAAAATAGGTGCTTCTAAAATAAGAATAGAGACTTTATTGTCAAGAATAACTAACGTTTCTAATTTACTGATTGTTCCTTTATAAATATATCCTATACTTTCTAAATGATTTATAACCACATCATTATATTTAGTATCTCCCACTATATAAAATTCATTATATTTCATATAACAACCCCTTATTTCATAAATATAGATGATATTATAATTAATTTTAACTAAAAGTCAAGGGTAGGATTTTAAATAAATCGTCATCCATAAAAGAGACGGATTTTGATTAGTTCGTCTTTTTACATAAGAAAACTAGGTAAATAATGATTTGCCTTGATATATTTCTCTAATACAAGAAAGAGGATTCAAATTTCTTAATTTAGCGGTTTTAATAATACTCATAATATTACAAATCGTTCTCCACCTTTATTGCTTCTAAAACCACCAGATATTTTTGTTTTTCCATTAATCATTCTAAGACAGCGTTCCATAAAATTATTTTCGCATGGAATAGTAAAATCGTGAATAAAGAATAATATGGTATTTTTATATTTTTTAAACCTTTTCAAAAGTGTATTTGCTTTTTTCTTCCAATAGGAAGATGATATTTTTTTATTTTGAATTTCTGCGGTGTCTAATATTTCACCATATTCTTTTTCTATCAAATGGATTTCCTCTTTTGAAAAACTAGTTTTATTGAATTTTAAAAGTATTTTTCTTTCTTTATCTAATTTTAAAAGAAACCTATAAAACATCATTTGCCACTGTGTTTCGGGAATGTTTTGACTTTCTTCAATACAATATTTTCCAATATGAATAATGTAATTTTGATTATTAATTCCTTATTTAAATATTCCTACTTCATAATCTGAGATAAGTGTTCCAGGGTAATTTGTTAAAATATTATTTGTAATATTATTAATAATACTTTCTGATTTTTTTGAAAATTCATCATAAATATTGTCTATTGTACCCTCTGAAATCTCTATTATTCCATTACTAAAATCATAAAGTAATTTTTTCACCTTATTATAACTTAATGAATAATAATTTCCCAATGTTGTAATTAGTGCTTTTAAATCATTATAATTATGATGTGAACTAAATTTTGGAGACATCAAAAAAATCTAGTTTTTTAAAAATCAAGGGTTAATGAAGTCATCGATAAAAATGATGAAGTGTTATATTTCAGTTATGATAAAGAAAATAAAAATGTAGTTTATGAAGAAGTACTAAAAGAACTAGATAGAACAATTTAGATGGTAGGACTGATATAGCTTGAAATATATAATTGTTACTAACATCGTTTGTGAAAATAAAAATTTGAACTCAACAGAAAAACTTGTGATGGGAATGATTTGTCCTTTAAATTATAAAGGTAATGACTGTTATGCCAGTAATGAATATTTGGCTAAAAGAATTAATGCGTCGAAAAGAACTATAACATCATCTTTAGCAAAGTTAAAGGAAGAGGAATTAATTAAAATAGAATATATTAATCGTACTAGAAAATTATATGTTACAGAAATGGGGTGGAAAAATACTTCCATAGGTGTAGAAGAAAACTTCTAGCCCACTAGAAATATATTTCTACCATATAATAAAGAATAAATATAAATAAAAAATAAAGTATTTAAAATTATATTTAAAAGAAAAAATCTGATGAATAAATTATGACGACATAAATTTAAATAAAGTGTTATTATCAGGAGTTATTAATGGAATTATAGATACAAATGGTAAATATATTAAATTTGGTATTACTACAAGAAAATATACTACTATGGAAGATAATAATTTATATGTTAGTTTAAATATAGTAAGAGAGCTTTATCATATTTATAAAGATTATTTTATAAAAGGTAATAAAATTTATGTTAAGGGTTATTTAAACGCTTATAAAGATATGAAAAAAAATACAAAATTTTATTACAGTTACTGTTGTAGCAAATAATTCAGAAGAAATAATAAAAGACAAAAAAGCACTACATATCAAAGAAGATGATGGCGTTTTAATTTGAAATGGAAATAGGCGTGAAAGTGCACCTGAAACTTTAGAAGAACAAAAAGAAATGAAAAATTTACTAAGTTAATATAATAGAAAGGATTTGAATTTATTATGAGAAATTTTTGTTAATAATATAAGGAAAGGAGAAATTAACATAGATAACAAAACAAGACAAAATATTTTAAGACGTGCCTCATATATATTTAATGAGGTGGAATATGGACAAATATAATGTAAATAATATATTTGATGATAAAGCACTTACTTTAGACGAACTAATTAGTTCATTTTTCTTATTCTTTTTAGACGAAGATTTAAAATTTAATAATATAATAGATACGGATATAATCTTAGACTTATAGAGGAGATGTTATGATAACAGACGACTATAAGGTAGGAATATATTTAAGATTATCTAGAGAAGATGAGAGGTTAGGCGAAAGTGGTAGTATATCAACGCAACGAGATTTGCTTTTAAATTATATCAGAGATAATAATTTGTTATTTGTAGATGAGTATGTCGATGATGGAGTATCTGGAACAACTTTTGATAGAGATGGCTTTAAACGAATGATTAAAGACTGTGAAAATAAAAAAATCAATATGATTATTACTAAAGATACATCAAGACTTGGTAGAGATCATATCGAATTTGGCTATTATGTTGAAAAGTATTTTCCAGAACATGGAATTAGATATGTAGCTGTTAATGATGGAATTGATACTGAAAGAAATTCCTCTGCTAATGACATGTTAGTATTTAAAAGTGCTTTTAATGATATGTATGTTAAAGATATATCTAATAAATTAAGAAGTTCTTTATATACAAAAAAAAGAAATGGTCAGTTTGTGGGAGCTTATGCTCCCTATGGCTATAAAAAGAGTGAAGAAGATAAACATAAGTTAGTTATTGATGAAGAAACTGATAAAGTTGTTAGAAGAATATTTAATATGTTTGCTAGTGGATGTTCACTAGGAACAATATGTGATACTTTAACTGATGAAAAAATTCCAACTCCTAGTCAACATAAAAACATGAAGATAGGACAAAATAATTATCATTATGGAGTATGGGCTACAAGGACAGTAAGAGATATACTTTCCTCACCAACCTATATTGGCAATCTTACTCAATGCAAACAAAAGAAAATTAATTATAAGTCTAAAAAACGTATTCATACGAGAGAAGACAATTGGATTATTTGTGAGAATGCTGTACCAGCCATTGTAGATAAGGCAACTTTTGAATTAGTACAGAATATGTTTAAAAGCAATAAAAACAGATTTAAAGGTGATGGCATTACTAATAGTTTATTACTTCGTGGACTTATTTTTTGTAAAGAGTGTGGCCATACTTTTGGTTTTAGAGCCCATAAACAAGTAACGAAAAAGTATGGGGAAGTTACAAGAATTTATGGTAATTGTAATTACTGGGCTAAAAGAAAAAAACAAGGTGTGTGTACTCCTCATAGTGTTAAGTATTTTGAAATTGAAAAACTCGTTTTAAATGAATTAAGGCGTATGTGCAAAAAGTATATTAATGCTAATATGTTAGAAAATGCTTTAAAAAATTCTGATAAGTTAAAAAACAAGAAAAACAAAATACTTTATGAGATTAATAAGTTAGATAATGAGATAGAAAATCTAAAACGAAAAATCGATGCTTGCTATAATGATAAGTTAGATGGTAATATAACTTTACAGATGTATAAAAGAACATATAATAATTTTACTCTTGATATAAAGAATAAGGAAAAAGAAATTAAACTTTATAAAGAACAGTTAAAAAATCTCGAAAATACAAATGTTACTGATGATAAATACTATACACAAAAAATAGAAGAGTTTTTAAAGTTAGAAAAACCTACTAGAGCTCTCATTACAACACTTATTGATAGAATCGAAATTGGCGAAGATAAAAATATCGATATTTATTATAAGTTTAGGCTAGTATAATATATAAGGATGTGAGATGAATAGATGTACAAAAAACCAAACACGAATTAATTAAACAAAAAGATTCAAAATTTAAAGGAAATATTTATCATTTTTCACAAGTTAATTTCTCTTATAATTCTAATAAGATAGAGGGAAGTAGATTAACAGAGGAACAAACGGAAACAATATTTGCTACTTCTAGTTTTATTCCAAAGAGTGATGACGTTATTAAATTAGATGATTTAACTGAAGCTAAAAATCATTTTAAGTTATTTGATTATATGTTAGATAATGTAGATAAACCTCTTTAAAAAGAAAAGATGATAGAGGTGAATAAGATTTTAAAGAGAAATACTAGTGATGAAGATAATCCTAGATATAATGTTGGAGGATTTAAAGTAGTTCCTAATATAATATGACTTGTAAATGTTATTAAAACTAGCAAGCCTAAAGATGTGGAGAAAGATATTGATGAGTTACTTTCCGATTATTTAAAATTAGATAAGGTTACTTTAGAAGATATAATAGACTTTCACGTTAGATTTGAGAGAATCCATCCTTTCGGAGATGGCAACGGTCTAGTTGGTAGAATGATAATGTTTAAAGAGTGTTTGAAAAATAATATTATGCCATTTATTATATTAGATAAAGATAGGCCTTACTATATGAGAGGTTTAAAAGAATATGATAAACAACATTTAATTGATACTATTAAGTATTCACAAGATGTATATGAAGATGCATGTAATCAGTTATTAGATTTTGAAATTAAAGAGGACTAAGCCATAAGAGAATTTAAAAAAATAAAAAAAGGTTAAACATTGGAGTGTCAGAGTTCTAACGCCCACATTAAATAAAAGCTTCAAATTTCAAAGCGATTGGCCATATAACAACTCACAAGTGTATCTACTGCAAACATTACTTTCAGACATTCAAAATGATAGTAAAAAGCAATTTAAAGAAACCACCAACAATTACATATTCATAACAGATGTTAATTATCCTAATAATAGTGATTTAGTAAAACAAAAAATATACTTTGATAAAAAACTAAATCCAAAAAAAGTAGAAGTATTAAATAGTGATAATGATACACTAATAAAAATGACATTCAAAACAGTAAAACTAAATCAAAAAATAAAATCAAATTACTTCACATTAAATAATAATATGCAAACATCAAAAACAACAAGCCAAACAAAAACAGTAAGTAAAATAGAAGAAGAAATATATCCAATGTATATTCCAGAAAACACAAAACTAACAGGAAAAGAAACAATAAATCTAGATAAAGGACAAAGAGTAATCATGACATTCGAAGGAGAAAATCCATTCATGCTTGTAGAACAAACCGCAAGCATAAGCGACGAAACATCAGTAATGTCAGTATATGGAGAGCCATATCAAATAGGAGCCGGCGTTGCCGCCGTTTCAGATAACATGGTATCTTGGATAAATAATGGAATTGAATACTATGTAGTTGCTAATAACATGACAGAAAGCGAACTAATAAATGTTGCATCATCGGTTTCGGTATTACCAGTTGGAAAATAAAAAAGAAATTCAAAAGCAAAATTATGATTTTAAAAAAAAATATGTTATAATGTTCCCGAGGGTGATATTATGGCAAAGGAAGAAACAAATAAGAAAAACAACAAAACTAAAAAAGAAACAAATAAAAAAATAAAAAGCCAAACAATCAATAAAGAAAAGCAAGAAACAAAAACCAAAGCGAAAAAACAAGAAACAATGGCTAAAACAAAAAAGCAAAAAACACAACCAGACAAAATAATTGAAAACAAACAAAAAAAAGAAAAGACAATAAATCAAGCTCGTAAACAACTATATTATACGGAAGAAACAAATACAGATGAACTTTCAAAATTAATAAAAGTCATTTTAATAGTAACCGGTATAATAGTAATCTTTTATGGCATAACAGTAGTTGTAAATAAAAAAGTAAATGAAGTCACAATGAAAAAAAACAGTACAAAAGCAACAATACAATATGATAGTATAATAATTGGATCGATGCTTAATATAGATGGTTCATACTACGTATTAATAGAAGACGAAAATGATAGCAAACTATCAGAATATACAACATTGTTACAAACAATATCAGCAACAGAGGATGCCCCAAAAATATATACTGCAAACCTTGAAGACATATTTAATAAAAATTATCTGGCAAAAGAAAGTAACTATACAAATAACTTAGAAGAATTCAAAGTAAAATCAACAACATTAATAAAAATAAACAACCATGAAATAGAAAATACATATGATACATATGATAGTATCATAAATAAATTAAATGAATTAGAATAAAATGCAGTTAATTGCATTTTTTTTCATTCATAAATTATAATATGACAATCAAAAAAGAGAAAATTAAAATTTTCTAAACTTTAAATTAACAACAAATTATGTTATACTTATCTAAAATAGAAGGTGACATAAATGAAAAATAAAGAAACACAAACAGCAATAAAACTAGAAAAATTATCAAAAGCATTAGACTTTAAAATAACCAAACAAAAGTCAAAAGAAAAACCAGCATTCAAAACAAAAGAAGTAATCTTTCTCCTCCTACTAACAGCACTAGTAGGATTATTAATGGGCGGATTAGTAACCTATAACATAATATTAAAAGAAAATAACACCGACGAAAATCTAAAACAATTCATAGAAAACTATGAATATATCACAAATAATTACTATGGAAAAGTTGATAAATCAAAACTAATACAATCAGCAATAGAAGGCATGCTAACAACACTAGATAAGAACTCATCATATGTAGGAAACACAAGTAGCAATTTCAGCATATATCTAGAAGGTAAATATAAAGGAACCGGAATACAGGTATATAATGACGAAAAAAACAACATTGTTATATATGACGTAATTTCAAATTCACCAGCTGAAAAAGCAGGACTAAAAAAAGGTGATATAATTACCAAAATAGGTAATAAAGATACAACAAACATGACAATATCAAACTTCTCAAAATTAGTAAAAAAACAAACCAACATTAAACTAACATATAAAAGACAAGAAAAAGAAAACACAGTTAAACTAAAACTAGAAGAAATAGAATTAGAATCAGTTTCATCAAAAATAATAGAAAAAGAAAATAAAAAAATAGGATATATAAAAATAACAATATTTGCAAACAACACAGCAAAACAATTAAAAACACAGCTAAAAAGTCTAGAAAATAAAAACATTAATGCACTAATAATAGATTTAAGAGATAATTCAGGAGGACATCTAACAGCAGCTGAAGATATACTTTCACAATTTTTAGACAAATCACATCCTATATATCAAATAAAATCAAAAGACAGTCAAGAAAAGTATTACTCAGCAGGAAGCAAAACAAAAACATATAAAATCGCATTGCTAGTTAATAAAAATTCAGCATCAGCTTCAGAAGTAGTAACATCAGCATTAAAAGAACAATATGGTGCATACATAATAGGAGAAAAAACATATGGAAAAGGAACTGTTCAAGAACTCCAAACATTATCAAATGGTGAGCAATACAAACTAACGACTAAATCATGGTTAACATCAAAAGGAAATAAAGTTGACGGAGCAGGTATAACACCAGACTATGAAATTTCTCTTGACGAAACATACACAAAAAATCCAACAGATGAAAATGACAATCAATTACAAAAAGCAATAAATATATTAAAGTGATACACCAGTATCCTTTTCTTTTTCAAAAAAAATGTTTATAATGAAATAAACAAGGAGGTAATATTCATGAACAAATTAAAAAAAGGAATGCATCTGCAAATACAATGTTACAAACATAATGGCAAAGTACATAGGTGCTGGGATGAAGCGGTGTTGATAGATATAAAAAAAGACTACATGGTATTTGGAAATGAAAAAACATTAGTAACAGAATCCCAAGGCAACACATGGAGGACAAAAGAACCCGCAGTAATGTACTTCTTTAAAAATCGTTGGTATAACATAATAGTTCAATTTAAAAAAGAAGGAATTACATATTATTGCAACATTGCAAGCCCATTCATAATAGAAGATAATACAATAAAGTACATTGATTATGATTTGGATTTAAGAATTTTCCCAAATGGAAGTTTTAAAATACTAGACAAAGGAGAATATAAATATCACAAAAAATTAATGAACTATTCAAAAGATTTAGATATTGCAATAAGAAGTGCTTTAACAGAATTAATTACCGATTATCAAAATGGTGATATAGCATTCAATAAACAAGAAAATATAAAATACAATAATATATATAAGAAAATAAAAAGCATGTAAAACGTAAAAAACAGTAGCATATAATATAAAAAAACAAAAAATTCAAAAAAAATGCATTTTTTTGTTGACCTCACCAGATAAAAGTGTTATATTATTTATGCGTTTGAGGGAAAGAAACAAAAAATTTAACAAAAAATAAAAAAGTTAAAAAAAATGTTGACTTATATCAAACAATCTGATATATTAAGTGAGTACTTTTGAAAAGGCACAAAAAGGTGCTGAAAATTAAGTCAAAAAAAGTTAAAAAAAATAAAAAAAACTATTGACTTAATTAAAAGTATTTGATATATTGGAAATGCAGCCACGGAAGTGGTTGGAATGTTCTTTGAAAACTGAGCAAAATGTCAATTCATAAATAGTTAGGATTAAAAAAACAATTCAAAACTAAATAAAGTTTTATTTTTATTTGGAGAGTTTGATCCTGGCTCAGGATGAACGCTGGCGGCATGCCTAAGACATGCAAGTCGAACGAAGTGGCCCATTGAAGATTGCGTCTTGCACAAAATCGGATTTGGATTCCCACTTAGTGGCAGACGGGTGAGTAACACGTGGGTAACCTACCCCTTAGTCTGGGACAACTATTGGAAACGATAGCTAATACCGGATGATTCATAAGAGGATAACCTCTTATGCTAAAAGGAGCTTCGGCTTCGCTTTGGGATGGGCTTGCGGTGTATTAGCTAGTTGGTGAGGTAATGGCCCACCAAGGCAACGATGCATATCCGAGCTGAGAGGCTGATCGGACACATTGGAACTGAGATACGGTCCAAACTCCTACGGGAGGCAGCAGTTAGGAATATTCGTCAATGGGGGAAACCCTGAACGAGCAATGCCGCGTGAGTGATGAAAGTCTATTAGATTGTAAAACTCTGTTGCGAGGGAAGAACGGCTTTTATAGGAAATGATAAAAGTTTGACGGTACCTCGTCAGAAAGCCCCGGCTAACTACGTGCCAGCAGCCGCGGTAATACGTAGGGGGCGAGCGTTATCCGGATTTATTGGGCGTAAAGAGTTCGTAGGCGGTTTGGTAAGTCTAAGATTTAAGGCTGGAGCTCAACTCCAGTTTGTTTTAGAAACTGTCAGACTTGAGTGTGGTAGAGGCAAGTGGAATTTCTAGTGTAGCGGTTAAATGCGTAGATATTAGAAG
>CAVDHX010000044.1:0-3535 GCA_963609095.1 Sphaerochaetaceae bacterium
AACTTACGTTGTTCCCAAACGTCAGTAAATCCTTTAAACCTTATTTTAGGTATATTATTATTATCATTCATACTAATCACCATTTAATAAAGCTCTAAAGTCTTCTAATCCTTTCATATCATATTTAGAACCTGTCAATTCCACTATCATAACTAATAATTCTTTTTCGGATTTTAGTATTTCATCATCTATATCTTTTAATGTCTGTACGTATTTAGTAGATAATTTTTCTATTTCTTTAGAAAAATTTATAATAACATCATCAATTAATTTATCAATACCAAAAATTATTGGATTAATCCATTTTTCAAATAATAATTCGCTTATATCTTCATAAGTTAAATTTTCTATCTCTTTTTGAGCCATTATTACAATATTATTATTTGATTCTTTAATATTTTTATTTAATTTTTTCTGTTCTTCAAATAAATTATTCACTTCAATTATTTTCTTTTCAACTGTACCTTCACTAACAGATTCTTTTAAATATTCTTTTGCTTTACGAGCAACTTCTTTAGGAACAAATGCATCATTTTCTTCTGTTAATGTAGTTTCAATTTCAGATTTTTCTTCTTCATCTAACGAATCAAGTATTTCACTAATCCTAGAATCTATTTCATTTAATCTAAATTCCTTTAATGATAACTCTTCTTTTAAATTTTTTAGCTTGTAATCTATTACTAATTCTAACGGAATAATATGACCCTTAATTCCAACTTGAACCTCAGTATCTTTATTACCTTTTTTCTTCACTTCATATATTGGATCAATTTTATTACAAGCCTTAATACCTTCAGATTTTATTAATTCTAAATCACCAGAAATCACATTCCAATTATCATCTAATATTTGATATGCATTATACTTATCTACTAATTTTATATTTTCAATTCTATTGAATAGTGAATTACTTATTTTATTTTCTTCATCAAAAATATCTACATTATCAATATTTATAATTAGTTCATTCTTTAAATATGTATCAAATGATTTGAATTTATCTTTATAATCTTTTTTATATTCTATTATATCATTGTGGTTCATTATAAATTCATGTAAGTCATTTATCTTTAATTCATAATATGAATCATTAATATTATTAAATAAATCATTTTTTAAATTAGGAAAGACTTCAAAATATTGATTATATTTATCTATTTCAACTCTTGGAACCCCTCCATTCATTAGTGAGTATAAATCATAAGAAACAATTTCTTCAGATGAATCTACATATCTTGGAATGTTTAAATTATAATCATTTTCTCTGATTTCTTCTCTACTAACTACTCTGGAAAATTTGTTAATACTTTCTCTATTAATAACTGTATCAACAATTTTTTTAATATCACAAGCTCTTAATTTATTATTTTTGCCTTCTTTAACAAATCCTTTAGATGCATCAATTATTAATGTATCAGTATTGCTTCTATCTTTTCTTAAAATCATTATAATAGTTGGAATACCCGTTCCAAAGAAAATATTAGCTGGCAGTCCAATAATAGTATCAATATTATTATGTTCAACCAAATTCTTTCTTATCTCACCCTCTTCTCCTCCACGGAATAAAACGCCATGAGGTAAGACGATAGTCATAATACCATCAGATTTTAAATGATATAAATCATGTAGTAAAAACGCATAATCGGCTTTTGATTTAGGAGCAATACCATATTCTTTATACCTAGCATCTACTTCTCTATCTTTAGGATCCCAGTTTTGAGAATATGGAGGATTAGATACTACAGCATCTACAAATAAGGGATTATATTCTTGATGTTCATCAAAATAAGGCCAGTCATCTTCCAATGTATCACCGTTTCTTGTTACGATATTATCTGGTAATATTCCTCTCATAATTAAATTCATTCTAGTTAAATTATAAGTATTTTGTTTTAACTCTTGTGCATAGTATTTGATTTTATTTTCTTCTTTTATATATTTAGATGCAGTTTTACCAATATTTATCAATAAAGAGCCAGAACCACTTGTAGGATCATAAATTTCAATTTTTTCTCTATTTTTTAAATGTTCTGCTATTATTTCAGACATTAGTAATGATACTTCATGTGGGGTATAAAATTCTCCAGCCTTTTTTCCTGCGTTTGCGGCAAAATTTGAAATTAGATATTCATATATAAAACCTAAAACATCATAATCTTGTTTATTATCCATTGGAATATCATTAATTAAATATATTAAATCTTTTACAGCCTTAGTTTGATTTTGAGATGTATCTCCTAATTTACTTAATCCAGTTTCTAAAGTATTAAAAATACCATCATATACTTTTTTATGAGTATCTTTTATTAATCTAGTAAATGCCGATAAAGCGTCTCTAACATTAGAAATATCAAAATCACCTTTCATATCAATCCACGTAGAAAACAAATTATTATATGATATAAAATATCCATTAGAAGCCTGTAATGATTTCACTATACCTTCTTTATCTTCAGTAACTTCATTTAATTTATCTTTTGGATAGTGCATTGCCTCTAAAGTTCTTAATTCTTTGTTTGATAAAAATTTATAAAAAATAAAACCTAAAATATAATCTTTATATTCATTAGCCTCAATTTTTGAACGCATCTTATTTGCAGATTCCCAAATTTTAGATGCAAGTTGTTGTTTATTCATAAATACCTCCTAAGATTTTGCTAGTAATAAGCAATATCCATTCTACATAATTATACCATATAAACCAAAAAATTTATTTAAAATCAAATTAAATAAGACCAAATTTAGTCTTTTAGTCCACACTTATAAGTCCACTAGTAATATCCTTAGCAGGATACTTTGTTAACTCATAAGCTTTTTTTAAATAAGGAATTATTACTTTTATGTCTTCATTTCTTGTCAAATCAAAATATTTAGATAAAGGATCATAACTACCTCTACCTACTTGTCCTAATATTTCATCACTATCATTAACAGGTAATAATCTAATATGAATTTTATGTTTTCTCATTTCTAAAATTGCAAAGTTTCTACTACTAGAAAACATTAATCCTTTATTAACCTTTTTCATTTTAACATTCTTATCTATTTTTCTTATTTCTCTAGACATTTCTTTAGATAATAAACTAATTCTACTATTTTCAGATGGAACAGTTATAATAGAATATAATTTATCAAATAAATATAATGCATAGTCATAATCATCATTATCTCTAATATCAAAACAATAACATAATGCTTGATTTTCATATCCTTTTCTCATATATAATTTTTTTTTAATATCATAAAACTTAACATCTTTTAAAAATACCAAAGTTAATGTATCAGTTTTTATAATAGCTTCCATAATTCTATTAACATATCTAAAAGTTACTCCCTTTTGCATATAATTTCTAATTATCTTTTCATCTTTAGCTAAAGCATATTCCTCAAATTTATTATAGAATTTAATAATATTGGAATTTTTATTGGAAACCAAATTTTTATAAGTATTTGTATTTATATCATAATTTCTACTTGAAATTTTTTTTGATGATTTAATGTGATTTAATACAAAAGTTGAAACTTCTTTAGGTGA
>CAVDHX010000045.1:0-2063 GCA_963609095.1 Sphaerochaetaceae bacterium
TTTTTTTGTGAGTCCACTTTATAGGGTACATTTTATTTGATAAATCACTTGTTTTATATGTATTTTACATTTTTAGTATTTAAACATTTCTATAATCATTAAATTTGTTTGCTTTAAATAGAGTAATTATAAATTTATTTTGTTTTTAATTCACTTTCATATAAATGCTTATAGTTTTCATTTGTTTTTAATAATTCTTCATGTGTTCCTTCGGTTTCTACTTTTTCTTCAATACATTTAGATTATAAATCTTTGTATAATCGATTACAGGCTTTGAATTTCAAGTGGATAAATATAGTACAATTTAGTTGTGGTTTGGAAGCACCGTTTTTTAAATAGCGTTTTTTGCATTTATAAAATTTCATTTTTAACATGCATACTGACAATTTGCGAAAAATGTGATAAATTGTCTAATTATAATGTTAAAAATGTGATTATTTTAATTATATTAATGCGAAAAATGTGATATAATTTATTTGGACGGTGATTTTATGAGACTCAAAAGAAAAATAGATGATTATTTAATTGAATGGAAAAATAGTAAAAACAAAATGCCTTTAATAGTTAAAGGGGCTAGACAAATAGGAAAAACAGATTCTATTAGGAATTTTGGATTAAATAATTATGAAAGTTTTATAGAAATTAATTTTATTTTACAGCCAGAATATAAAGATATATTTGATAAGGGTTTTGAGATTGATAAAATAATTAAAGACATTACATTAAAAAATGATGATTTTAAATTTATTCCAGGTAAAACATTAATTTTTTTTGATGAAATGCAGGATTATCCTAGTTGTGCAACATCGTTAAAAGCATTTAGAGAAGATGGCAGATTTGATGTGATTTGCTCTGGTTCATTAATGGGTATAAATTATGAGAAAGTTGAATCAAATAGTGTTGGTAATAAAATAGATTATACAATGTATTCAATGGATTTTGAAGAATATTTATGGGCAAAAGGTTATAAAAAGGAACAAATTGAGGATTTATATTTGTGTATGATTAAAAATGAACCACTTTCAAAGATTCAATATGATGTTATGATGGATAATTTTTTAGAATATATGGTTGTAGGTGGCATGCCTTTAATAGTTAAAACGTTTATTGAAAATAAAGCATATACTGGAATATTAGATATGCAAAAACAAATTATATTAGATTATGAGGAAGATATTACTAAATATGCGGGTGGATTGGATAAAACAAAGATTTTAAATGCATATAGAAAAATACCTGTTTTTTTAGGAAATGAGAATAAAAAATTTCAAATAACTAAAATTTCTCAAGGTGCGAGAAATAGAGAATATGTTGGTGTTGTTGATTGGCTTTCAAATGCTGGAATTGTTAATATTTGTTATTGTCTTGATAGTGTAGCTCTTCCTTTAAAAGGAAATTATAATCCAGATAATTATAGACTGTATTTTGGTGATCCAGGTCTACTAATAGCGACATTAGATGATGAAGCTCAAATGGATTTAAGAAAAAATAAAAATTTTAATACATATAAAGGTGCTATTTATGAAAATGTAGTTGGAGATATGCTTGTAAAACAAGGATATAATTTATATTTTTATAGAGATGAAGGTGGAAGGGTCGAAATGGATTTCTTTGTAAGAGATTTAAAGAGTTTAATACCGATTGAAGTAAAAGCAAATGATAATTCTACTATTTCACTAAACAATTTGATAAATAATTCTAAAGATATAAAATATGGTATAAAATTGTGTAATAAAAATATAGGATTTAATGGTAAATTTTATACTTTTCCTTATTTCCTTACATTTTTGTTAAAAAGATTTTTAAATGAAAAAAATAATTAATATGTAATTTTATAATATAATAATGACTAAGCAAATCTTAAATGATTTGTTTTTTTTTATTAAAATGAAAAGAAAACCAAAATTGGTTTCTATCAATAAATTATTTATTTTTTATCTTGTTGTAATTTTTACTTTTTAACCTTTTCAACCATAAATTTTAAATATTTTAAAAAGCATATGAATACTTTATTTTGTTTTTAATTCACTTTCATATAAATGTTTATAGTTTTCATTTGTTTT
>CAVDHX010000046.1:0-13822 GCA_963609095.1 Sphaerochaetaceae bacterium
TAATGACAGCAAGTGATTATATAAATTCAAATACAAATATAGAGCAGTGTGGTTCGTTTAGTTTAACTCAGACAAATTATACTACATGTAAAACAACAAGTTGGATAAATTCTTTGAGTAGTTCAGATTTATGGATGATTTTGCCGATGTCTAGTTCTTTTCCTAGCTATGCTGCTTTTTTGAACTCTTCTGGTTATTTAGTAGCAACTTTTTTAACTTATGATGGAACAAATTGGTTTCCTATAACGGATAGTGAGTATGCTATTGCTCCAGTATTCTTCTTATCATCTAATATAAACTTATTAGGAGAAGGAACTGAGAGTAGCCCATATACCGTGAATTAAAGATTTTAAAAACACAATTTTTGTGTTTTTTTTCAATGTATTGAATATATTAATATAGGTGATATACATGAATACTAAAGAAAAGTTTAAAGATTTTGTAAAGGGAAATCCTGTTTTATTAAAATATGTTCAAAGTGGTAAAATGACATGGCAAAAATTTTATGAAATATATGATATGTATGGAGAAAATAATGAAGCTTGGAAGGATTATTTAAAAACGGATGTAACTGAAAAAACTTTAGAAAGTTTTGATCTTGTTTCATTTATTAAAAATTTAGATTTGGATGGTATTCAAAATGGGGTAAGTAGTATTCAAAGGGTTTTATCTTTGCTTCAAGATATGTCACAATCTAAAACAGCTTCTTCACAAACTTATAGGCCAAGACCAATATATAAACATTTTGATGACTAATGAGTTTAGATATTCAATTTAAATTAAAGGATAATCCTGATTATCTTAAATATTTAAGGGAAAATTCTTGGTGGTATAAGGTGTTAAATAGAAATCCTAATGAGTTTAAAAGGTTTGAAGAAGAAGTTAAAAAAAATCTTCATTTGAATAGGGTAGATAAAATTGAAAAAACTTTATCTACTATTGAGATGCTTGAAAAAATTTTGGTTACTTTTGAGTAATGTGGTACAATGTAGTTGGTGATTTTATGCGAATTATAAGTGGTAAATATAAAGGTAAAAAACTAGAAGGTTTTAATTTAGATGGTACAAGGCCCACTATGTCTAGGGTTAAAGAGTCATTATTTGGAATGATTCAAAATTATATAAGTGAATCTACTGTTTTAGATTTGTTTGCTGGTAGTGGTGCTTTAGGATTAGAGGCTATAAGTAATGGCACTTCTAAGTGCTATTTAGTTGATAATAATGTTGAAGCTATTAAGATTATAAAAAAAAATATTATTAATATGGATGATGATATAAACGTAGTTCATAGTGATTATAAGAAATTTTTAAAGGAAACCAATGAGGTGTTTGATATTATTTTTTTAGACCCTCCATATAGAGCTGATTTACTTGATAAAGCTTTGAGAATTATTGAAGAAAGAAATCTTTTAAAAGAAGATGGTATTGTGGTTTGCGAATATGAAATAGGTAATCCTAAAACTAATTTAAATTTAATAAAAGAAAAAAGTTATGGCTTAAAGACTATTAAAATCTTTAAAAAATAACTTTTTTTATATTTTAAGAAGGAAATTGGTGCATTAACGTCGTATCTTAATATATGAGGAGGTGATAATCATAAAAAAGTATCCATTTGTAAAACAACAAGGTTTAAAAGAATGTGGTCCAGTATGCGTTCAAATGATATTAAAGTACTATCATGGTTATGCAAGTATTGATAAGTTAAGTGAAATGATGCAGACAAATAATAGTGGTACTACAGCTTATAACTTAGTAAAAACATTAAACAATATTGGATTTGAAAGTAAGGGGTTAAAATATTTAAATTTAGATAAAATTAATATTCCTTGTATAGCTCATGTTATAATCAACTCCTACAATCACTACATAGTTATATATGAAATTAATTTTAAAAAAGAATATATAATTATTGCAGATCCAGCAAGTTATATAAAAAAATTAAGTTTTAAAGAATTTAAAAAAATGTGGAGTGGTGTTGTAATTGAAATGAAACCTAATGACAAAATAATTTGCGACTATGAACCTAAAGTATTTAAATTTATCTGGCACTATATAAAAAG
The DNA here is from genome assembly GCA_963609095.1 of Sphaerochaetaceae bacterium. GTDB lineage: Bacteria > Bacillota_I > Bacilli_A > RF39 > UBA660 > Coprosoma. The sequence continues at coordinate 2,060 of CAVDHX010000046.1, forward strand.
CAACATCAAATTAATTATATTAGTAAGTTTATTATCATTAGTTGTTAATATTTTATCGATTGCCACTTCATTATTTTTACCTTTAATAATTAAAGAAGGGTATAGTAAATTAAACATAATATTTAAATATTTTATAATTATATATATATTAAAATTAATAATTACTTTCTTTCAAAATAAAAGTTTAATAACATTAAATAAAAATTTAAATAATAATATTTCAAATGATATTTTTAAAAATGTTTTATCTCTTCCGTATCGTTATTACAAACGTCGAACGACAGGCGAAATAACATGCTATTTTTCACAATTAAATTTGGTTATAAATTTTATTTTAATTATAGCTCAAACCTTATTAATTGATTTACCTCTATTATTAATTATTTTTTTAATTCTTTTAGTATCAAACAAAATAATCTTTCTTATAAACATTGTAAGTATATTATTGATTATAATGTTAATTAAAACATGTAATAATAGAAAATATGTCCAAGTAAGTGAAAATTTACGAAAAAAATCCTATCTTAATTCTTTTATGGTAGAGTCTATCAGTAATTTTGAAACAATAAAAAATTTAAACATTGAAAACAAAATTAACAAAAAATTTAATAGAATAAATAATGATTTAATAAATCAAACATACAAATTAAATAGTATATATATTAAACAGACTCTACTAAAAGATATATTATATGGTATTAATTTATTGTTAATAATTTTATGCAGCATAAATATATATCATACTGATATTTCAATATTTATCAGTCAGTTTGTTTTATCAACTATTTTAATTTCTACCTTTAAAAATATTATAGATTTAGATTTAGAATATAAAGAGACAATAGAAGCTTTAAAAAAACTTACAGAACTTACTATAAAAAAATCAGAAAACATCCTTGAATGTAATGGTAATATTAATATTAAAAATTTGTTTTTTAAATATGATACTAATCAAATTTTAAAAAATATTAATTTAAACATAAAACAAGGAAATAAAGTTTTTATTACTGGAACAAGTGGCAGTGGTAAAAGTAGTTTAGCTAAAATTCTAAAAGGTTATTATAATTACGAAGGAAGCATTAAAATAGGAAATAAAGAGGTTAATGGTAGAGTAAATGATATAATTTATATATCACAAATGGAAAAATTATTTTTAGGTACGTTAGAAGATAATCTAAAAATAAAAACCGGAAGATTACCTAAAAAGGATATATGTAATATTGATAATATATTAAAAACTAATTATCACAAAATAATAGAAGAAGAAGGTTTTAATCTATCTGGTGGTCAAAGGCAGAGAATTATTTTAACAAGAGCATTATCTGATTTTAAAATATTAATAATCGATGAAGGATTAAGTCAAGTTAGTAGTAATATGGAAAGAATAATTTTAAAAAATCTTATTAAAGAATATAAAAACAAAACAATAATTTATATTTCTCATAGACTTGATAATTTAGATTTATTTAATCAGTATATTAAAATAAGTAATGGAAAAATAGTGAACAATGAAAAACGTAATAACTAGAAAGGAAAAAGTATGGAATTAAGCAATCAAAAACTCATGAAAATAACAGGTGGAGGTTATGGAATATGGGCATTCATTGGCGGTGCTTTAGCATTCTTAATTAGTGCAGTTGAAGGATTCATTAATCCTACTAAGTGCAAATCATGATTTTAACAGAAAAACAATTAAAATTAATTAATGGTGGTGCCAGTACAACTTTGATTAATGCCGTTATTAGAGGTATGTCACTTTTAATAGAATTAGGTAAAAGTATTGGTAGTACTATAAGATACATAACTTCCAATAAAACATGTAAAATAAAGTAAGCTTAAAGGCTTACTTTTGTTAAATTTTGCTTGAAAAACCATTTTGTGCGTGTTATAATATCCTTAGTCAAGTGGAAGGGAGGGATTTTTATGACAAAAGTAGTAGTTAGAAATGGTAATGTCGATGGTGCTTTAAGAAACTTAAAAGCTTCCAATAGTAAAGATGGCTCCCTAGCACGTTTAAGAGAAAAACAAGATGGTTATTTAAAACCAGGAATTAGAAGAAGAAATGCTAAAAAAGAAGGCATAAAAAATACTCGTCGTCGTAATAGACGTGAAAATCGTGATTATTAAAAAGCTAATATATAGCTTTTTTACTTTAATGGAGGTAAATTATGAGAAATCAAATAATAGAAGATTTAAAAACTGCTATGAAAAATCAAAATAAGGAAAGATTAGCAGTAATTAGAATGCTTAAAGGTTCAATGCAAATGAATGAATTAAATAAAAAACATGAACTATCAGATGAAGAAGTACTTGATGTAATTTCAAAAGAAATCAAATCAAGAAAAGATTCAATTATTGAATTTGAAAAGGGTAATAGACAAGATTTAATAGAAAAAACTCAAAACGAAATAGAAATATTAAAAGAATATTTACCTAAACAATTAACAAATGAAGAAATAGAAGAAATTATTAATAAAGCATTTGAATCAATTAAACCAACATCAACAAAAGATATGGGAAAAATTATGAAAGAAATTAAACCACAAATTACAGGCAAAGCTGACATGACAATTGTTAGTAAAATTGTTAAAGAAAAAATTAATCAATTGTAAAAAGAAACATTTTATCTTCCAATATATTCAACTACAATAGTTAAACATGAATTGGAAAAATATGAAATAGAACTTATATTGTTTAAACTAGGCGTATTTATAAAAATAGAATTTTTACCTAAATTAACAAGGGAATATTCATTTTCTATATTTTCTACTGAAATAATGCCTTGAGCAATTATTTGAGATGATGAATCATCATATATCCAGTGACTAGATCCAATATAAATATTATCTGTATTATTTAATTTTAAACCAATACTTACAAAATCAGTATCAGGATTAGGAGTATCATTTAATTTTGGAATCGCATAAGTTATACAAGTTATTTTATAATATCCAATTTCATTAAATTTAATAGAATTATTGTTAATTGAAACTAAATTTGAAGGATCTAGTTCCTTCTTTTCTATTGGAATTTTTTCTAAAGTAGAAATTTCAACACCATCTGGCATACTTTCATGATTAAAAGTAACTAAATATGCCATTCTAATCGAAGGCCCCATTGGTCCTGTTGGACCCGTTGAACCAGTATCTCCTTTTGGTCCCGTCGGACCAATAAGACCTATTTTGTCTCGGCATGCTTTTCCTTCTTTTAAAATTTTATTTATTTTACTATTCAAAAAAATCACTTCTTTCTTTAATATCTTATGATAAAAAAAATTATCTGCTAAAAATATATAGCATTATTTCAAATAAAACTGTATTATAATAATAGGTGGTTTAATGTATACAATATATGATTATTTAAAATATTATAAAAATACTTCATTACAAGATGTACACTGGAATGCAATTGATAACTTAATATGTGCCATTTTAGTGTATCTTCCAGTGGCTTCATTCAGTAAAGAAAAAAATATAAAAGAACTTTATAATTATTCCTTAAAATTTAAAAATAATTTACCAGGAATGATGGCTCCAATTTCTTATGAAATATTAGAAACTATAAAAAATTCTAAAAGATATAATGAATTAGAAGTTAGTAATTTTGAAAATGTAAGAACAGAAAAAACACAATTTGGAGCAGCTACTTTTAGAACAAATTGTGAAACAATAATTAGCTTTAAAGGAACAGACGGTTCAATGATAGGATGGATTGAAAACTTTAGATTAGCTTATGAATATCCAACTTACACACAACAAAAAGCAATTGATTATTTAAATAAAAACATATCGTTTTTAGATAATGAAATATATGTTGTAGGCCATTCTAAAGGTGGCAATTTAGCCATGGTAAGCAGTATGGAATCAAACAAATTAAAAAAAATAAAATCCGTTTATAATTTTGATGGTCCAGGATTTAAAAGCGAAGAATATAATAAAGCTAAATATAAAAAATTAAAAGAAAAATTAATAAATATTTTACCCACTAATTCAGTAGTTGGAACAATAATGAATAATGATAATTATAATGTTATAACAAGTAATAAAATAGCATTTGAACAGCACTATCCAACATCCTGGTGTATATTTGGTGAATATTTTATAGATAGTAAACTTTCCAAAACATCGCAGCAACTTCATGAAAGTACTACAGTTGGTTTAGAAAAATTAGATAACAATAAATTAAAACAAATAGTAGAGGTGTTTTTTAAAAACTTCGATAAAGATTATACTTCACAATTTAAATTAGATTTTAATGACATAAAATCATTTATAAAAAATGCGAAAAATATTGATAAAGATACGGCTAATTATTTATTAACTGTTATTGATAATATGTTTTTAAATAATGAAAAATAATGTTAATGTATTTTTCATACATTATTGCCTTTATCTATAACTTCCATATCATATTTTATTGACAATAAATGTAAAGAGGATGTATAATTACATTAAAGATGATAGACGGGTGATTGTATGGCTCAAATTGATGAAAGAAGAATTCAAGATGTTACACAAGATCATATTAATTGGATAAGATTACAATTGGAAAAAAATAAATTTTTGCACGCTAAAGGACGTTTAGTGTATATTGGTCAGGATGAAAATTTGATAGTCAAATACGTGAAAATTCCAGATAAAGTGGATCAATATTATCGTAAGTCGTGGGCTGACGTTTATAATATGGCTGTTGAATATTTAGAAAATGAATTGCAAGAAGCGGGAAATAAAGATAATTATGATGTAATTTTACCAAAGTTTGATTCAGAAACTGCACAGTATGCTAGAACATTAGAGATGATGATAGAAGAATATAAAAAATATCAAATAAAAGAAGAAACTAAAGCTGATATTAAGGTGACAGAAAGAACAATTTTGTTAAATTCTGTGTCAGAAACGAAATTAAAAGAAATATATCAAAAACAAAATCAAATTACGGATACGGATAAAGAGACAATAGAAAAAAATAATATAGATTCTAATACTAATGAATATAACAAAATTGATAATCTTATAATAAAAAAGATTTCTGATGGTGAACTGTTAGGTGAAATGGAATTTAATAATTTGAAAGAAGAAACAAAATTTATTATTTTGCCGTGCAGAAATGTTGATAAAATAAAAGAAGAAAAATTATATTTAGATAATGCTCAAAAATGCGAGGATGAAGGCATTAAATTTGGTACATTTTTATATGGACACTCAAGGGATGAAGTGGAAGCAACTTTAGAGTTAAAGAGAATTATTAAATTATTAGAAAATCAATGTTCAAATTTTATTGGTTTTGTTATGTATGAAATAAACGATAACTACGTTTTAAAAAATAAAGATAGTGAAATGAAATTGCTTAGTTTTATAAATGCTTATACAATTGTTGCTGAGGGTTTAGCAAATGCAAACTATATGCCAATGATTTCAATGAATTTAGAAAGCAGAAAAATATTAGATGATATATATTCAAGATATAGTCTAAAAAGTAAATACGAAATTTGTTACATGGTTTTGGCTAGAGAAATTGATAAAATAGAAGATGGTATGTCTACAATTTTAGTTGACCCACAATACGATTATGATATTATTACAATATGTGATACGCCTTTTAAAAATAATGAGTTATTATATAATATAAATGAAAAATCTTGTTTATTAAAAGCCGCTTAGTTGAATAAAAATGGCAAGTTATTAATTATACCAAAATATAATAAAGAAAGTTAAGCATTAGAAAGTCAAAATGTGACTTTTTTTAATTTAAGAAATTAAAAATACTTATAGCCAAAAATTTTTACAATAAAAATTTTTTAACATATTTACCAACACCCCCATGGGGTGTTATAATTATACATGGTGATGATATGAAATGCGAACATTGTATGAATTGTGAAAAAAGTACACATAGAGATGAAGCGTTTAAGAAAAAATTAATTAAAAGATTAAAAACTATTGAGGGCCAAATTAGAGGTGTACAAAATATGATAAATGAGGATAAATATTGTAATGATGTTTTAATCCAGCTTCTTGCTATCAATAAATCTATTAAGAGTGTTAGTAATGAAATATTTAAGAATCATTTATCTACATGTGTTGTTAGAGATATTAAAGACGATAATCCTGGAATAATCGATGAAGTAATGGAATTAATTGGGAGACTTAATTAATGCACATTTTATATGTTAGAATTGATGGTATTACATGTGATAATTGCAGGAGGAAAATAAAAGATGAATTATTAAATTTAAAAGAAATTAACGATGTTGAAATAACTAGGAATATAGCTAAAGTAACTTTTCCAAAAGAGATTGATATAATTAAAATTATTAATGTAATAAATTCATTAGGATATCATACAGAAAAGAATTATATAAGTGAAAATATTAAAGAGATAAATACAAGTATAAAATTAAAGGAATTTATTATTATATTTATTTCTATTTTGTTATTGATATTTTTGATTAATAAAATATTTGGCTATAATATTTTTAATGTAATTCCTACTATTGATGAAAATATTAGTTATGGGATGTTATTTATAACAGGATTATTAACTAGTATTCATTGTATTAGTATGTGTGGTGCGATAAATTTAATGACTGCATTTAATGATGGAAATAATTTTAAAAGACCGATTTTATATAATTTAGGAAGATTAATTTCTTATTCTTTTTTAGGAGGAATTATAGGCCTGGTAGGATCGGTTATTAGTATTAATGAAATAATAAATGGAATAATTATTATATTCGCCTCCATTTTAATGTTTTTAATGTCTTTAAGTATGCTTAATATAATTAAGTTGCCTAGTTTAATGTTAAAAAATAAATTTAAGACAAATAATTCTTTTATAATTGGATTGTTAAATGGATTTATGCCATGCGGGCCATTGCAGGCGATGCAGGTGTATGCTTTATCTACTGGCTCTTTTTTTAAAGGTGCATTTTCGATGTTTCTATTTTGTTTAGGGACTGTGCCTTTAATGTTAGGCGTTGGAATTATATTTAATGTGATAAAGAAAAGAAAAATTATCTTAAATAAAATAGCTTCTATACTTATTTTATTATTATCTTTGGCCATGTTTTTAAGAGGATTAAGTGCTTTAGGTATAAGTTATAATTTTAATTATGAAAATTATAAAGTTTCAACTATTTATAAAGATTATCAAGAAGTAAAAATAGATTTATCTTATGGAGGTTATGATGATATTATTGTTCAAAAAGGTATTAAGGTTAGGTTAATTATTAATGCTTCTAAAAAGTATTTAACGGGGTGCAATAATGTTGTTATGATAAATGATTTTAATATAAAAAAACAGCTTGAGGTTGGAGAAAATATTATTGAATTTATTCCAAATAAAGTGGGGGTATATTCCATGAACTGTTGGATGAATATGATTACAAATAATATTAAAGTTATAGATGATGAAAAATATTTTGAGGTGAAAAATGAATAAGGTTATTTTAAAAATAGATGGTATGACTTGTAGTGCTTGTTCGTCAAGTTTAGAAAAATATCTGTTAAAACAAAATGGAATAAATGATGCTTTAGTAAATTTAGTTATGTCATCTGCGAGTATAAGTTATGATGATAGTATTACTTTAGATGATTTAAACAGATTTGTAAGTGAAGCTGGATTTAAATCTTTGGGTATTTATGATAATGAAAGTAATGATTCTGATAAAAAGGTTTATTTTATTGTTAATGGAATTTTTATGTTATTAGTTTTATATATTTCAATGTCTCATATGATATATTTACCTGTAATACCATTTTTACATATGATAAATTATCCGATTAATTATTCAGTTTGTTTATTTATTTTTAGTTTGTATTTTATATATTTTGGAAGAGATATTATTATTAGTGGTTTTAAAAATATTAAATATAAATCTTTTAATATGGATACACTTGTTACATTAGGTGTTATTTCAAGTTTTATATTAAGTACATTTAATATGATTATGGTATTAAAAGGTAAAAATGAATATGTAGAGAGTTTATATTTTGAAAGCGTTTGTGTTATTCTTTATTTAATTAAGTTTGGCAGATTCATAGATGACATTAGTAAAGAAAAAACTAAAGATGCTATAAAAGGTTTAGTATCTATTACACCAAAAAAAGCTATATTATTTACTAATAATGAAGAGTGTGAAGTATCTATTGATGAGGTTAAAAAAGAAGATATTTTAATTGTTAAACCAGGAAATAGATTTGCGGTGGATGGAATTATAGTTAAAGGCTTTTCACATGTAGATGAATCATTTATAAGTGGAGAGTCTAAGCCTGTTAAAAAAAATATTGGTGATAAGGTTGTTGCTGGTAGTGTAAATTTAGATGGTGAAGTTTTGTATAAAGCTGAAAGTATAGGTAAGAACTCTACAATATCACAGATAGTAAGACTTGTAGTTGAAGCTACAAATACAAAAGCACCAATTGCGAGGATTGCTGATAAGGTAAGTGGAATATTTGTACCAATTATTATTGTTTTGGCTGTTATAACATTTATTTTTCATTTGATACTTGGTTATGGTTTTAATAGATCGGTGATTTATTTTGTAACTGTTTTAGTTTGTGCTTGTCCTTGTGCTTTAGGACTTGCTACTCCTCTTGCAATCGTGGTAAGTGAAGGTGTGTGTGCTAAAAATGGAATATTAGTAAAGAAGTCTTTGGTACTTGAAAGTGCAAATAAAATTGACGTTGTAGTGTTTGATAAAACTGGTACATTAACATATGGTAATTTAAGAATTTCTAAGATAATTAATAATTCTATTTATTCTGATAATGATTTAATTGAGATTATATCATCGCTTGAAAATAAATCTACTCATCCAATTGCCTTCGCATTTAAACTTTATGCGAAAGAGAATAATTTAAAAAAATTAGATGTTGATAGTTTTAAAAACATTGCTGGAGAAGGAATAACTGGTTTTATTAATAATAAAGAGTATTTAATAGGAAACAATAAAATGTTAGAAAAATTTAATGTAAAAAATGATTTTTTAAATGATGAATTATCTTTAGATGGTAGTGTTGTTTATGTTGCTTTAGATAAAAAAGTTATAGCTGCTGTTTTTGTTAAAGATGTTATTAGAAATAATGCAAAAGAGGTTATAGGCAAATTAGAAAAAATGGGTAAAAGGGTTATTATGCTTAGCGGTGATAATGAAACTGCTGCCAATATAATCGCTGATAGTGTTGGCATTAAAGAAGTAATTGCAAATGTTTCTCCTAAGGATAAATCAAATAAAATTAAAGAGTTAAAAAATAAGGGGTTAAAAGTAATGATGGTTGGAGATGGAATAAATGATGCTCCTAGTTTATCGACTGCAGATATCGGGGTAAGTTTGAATTCTGCTATTGATATAGCAGCTGATTCTGCTGATGTAATATTGATGAGAAATGATTTAAATTCAATATATAATTTATTTGATATAAGCAAAAAAACATTAAGTAATATAAAAGGTAATTTGTTTTGGGCGTTTTTTTATAACATTTGTATGATTCCAATTGCTTTCGGATTATTTGATTTTATTAATATTTCTATGAATCCAATGCTTGCTGGACTTGCTATGACATTATCTAGTTTTACTGTTATAATAAATGCATTAAGGTTAAAAAAATGGAAAGAGAGGTAATTTATGTTTAGTAAAAAAATAAGAAAAGTAATTACTATTGAAGGTATGATGTGTAATCATTGTAAAATTAAAGTTGAAGAGGCATTATTGAAATTAAATGGTGTTTCTAAGGTTAAGGTTAGCTTAAAGGATAAAAAAGCAGTTGTTTATTCAAATAGTAGTATTAATGATGATGATATAATTAAAACTATTGATAAATTAGAATATAAGGTCATTAATATTACTGATAAATCATTTTTGAGGTAAAATATATAATAAAATCAATTAAAATATAATATAAGTATTTAATAAATTATTTGGAAATATAAATTAAATGTTTGGAGTTTTGTAAATTTATTATTTTGGCACATTGATATCAGAATAAGCTAGTTAACAACTGGCTTTTTATATTTAAATTTTAAAACTATAGATAAAAAACTGTAATTTTATTTGTTTATATTTGTAAAAATGTTATAATGATGAAAAGGAAAAAGTACTAAAGGACTCACAAAAAAATTAGAAAATATGTATTTTTTAATAATGAATGAAGTGTTTATTTCTGGATATGGTACTTATTTTATGAAGTTAAACCATTCGATGAAATATAATAAAAGTAGTGAAAAGATTAGTTTTGGAAAGTAGGCGTGTAGGTATGAAATATGATAAATATTTAATAAAAAAAGGAAAATTAGATTTATTATCATCATTAAAATCATTAGATAAAAAGATAGTAGATGAAAAGTTAGAAGAATATGATTTAGAAAACGTAGCTGAATTGAAGGATTATATTATTGAAGAATTTGAAACATGTTTAGATATGTCAAAAGAAGATGTTTTTACTCAATTATATTTTATTGGATTGATTGAACATGAAAATTCTGATTTGACGTTAGTAAATGAGCAAGACATAGAGAGTTTATGTGTTTTTGTATATAATAATGGTGATCAATATTCTTATTATATTCCACTAGAAATTAAAATGATAATAAAAAGAATATTAAGCGAAATTTTTTCAGAAGAGCGACTTAATTTAGAAATGGCTGCTAATATGCCAATCGAAAAAGATTTAAAAAAATTACTTAATTTATTAAGTATAAAAGATTTAAAACATATAGGTGAATTGTTTCTTATTAATAGATTAAGTAATAAACCAAAGAAAAAACTTGTTGATATTATATATAATAATATTACAAATGAAGATAAACTTTCTGAAGTAATAGGAAGATTTATTGATAAAGAATTTAATTTGTTGAAAGAATTGATAAATAATAAAGGAACAATACAAAACAATAAAATTGGTGTAGAAAAATATCTTTTTCTTTATAAGTTAGGCATTATCTTTTTATTTAGAGAAGATAATAAATTTTATATTTCTATGGCCGATGATATTTATAATATTGTTAAAAAAATGGATTTAGGTAAATTTGAAAAAATGATAGATGAAAATACAAAAGCTTATAATTTAGTGAAAGCAATGATTGAACTTTATGGAGTAGTATCTTATGATGAAGCAAGTCATTGCTATAGTTTGTATTATGAAAATGGCAAGGATTTAGAAATACCTACTAATGCATTATATTTTTGTGATAGACAAGATGATATAGTGATTATGCATACAAATCATAATTTATATTTTATTAATTCTATACTTGATAATGAAGAAATTAAATCAATTTTGGATGAGATTGTTAATAGACAAAGAGAAATAAAAAGAAAACCTATAAAAATTGATGATTTGCTTAAGTATTTAGATAATAATTATTATGAAGATAATGCATCTAAGAAAAAATTTAAAAAATATTTAAGAAAAAAAGGTATTCAAGATGAGCAAATAGAAAATATTATTATAAATATTTCAAAAGTCTACAGATTAGGTAATATTTTTATTGGAATGGCTTTTGAAATGCTTGAAGAATATGGAGTAGATGTAACAAACGATGATGTGCAAGAAGCATTAAATTATTTAATGGATATATATAATAATACAAGAATATGGAGTAATAATGGCTGGACCCCTATTGAATTGATGAAAGAGAATTATTAATTCGTTTAATAAGAAAGTAATAGCTACATTTAGTAGGCATAAAAAATATAAACATTAGCAATTAAATAAAATGTACCCAATGTCAAGGACTAAATAAAAAAAGGGAGAGTTTAGGCAA
>CAVDHX010000047.1:0-12364 GCA_963609095.1 Sphaerochaetaceae bacterium
TTATATATAAATATTAGTTTAATACTCATTATTCCCCATAAAAAGTGTATCCCCTGCTTTCACAGTATAACTAGAATATGAATCATCTTTTTTTAATTTTAAAATTTGACCAACTTGTAAATTATCACTAGTTAAATTATTCAGGTTTTTAAGTTCATTAACAGTAAGCCCATATTTATTAGCAATCTTCCATAAACTATCGCCACTTTTAACTATATATTCCGTATCATCATCTTTACTAGGAAGTTTTAAAATCTGTCCTGTCATTAAATTATTACTAGATAAATTATTTAACTTTTTTAACTCATCAACTGTAATATTATTTTGCTTTGCTATTTTCCACAAACTATCACCACTTTTAACTGTATAATAGTTCCCATTTGTTGGAATACTTTCAATTACCTTTCCTAAAGAAGTTTCAATAACAGCGTTTACAACAGCATCAACATATTTCTTATAATTATTTTGAATTCTGCTTAAATCTTCAGCATTATCAATAAAACCATATTCAACAATTACAGGTTGCGTTTTACTTCCTGTATCTCTATGAATAAAATAATAATCCTTTGATGTATTACTAGGAAGCCTTCTTTGAAAATATTTTCTCATTTTTTGACCAGCATTTCCTAAAGAAGTTAAGATATTTTGCGCTAAAGTACTATTATTTCTTAAAGCATAAATTACTTCAGCACCCTCGGCACCTGGTGAGTTTAGTTACCTATAATAAAATTAATCGATGTTAATAAAAGTCATCAATTAATTTTTTGTTATTTAATACTCAGTAATCCTTTATATTCCAATTTTATTAATTCATCATTTATATTTAGTTTCATTTCAATTTGATTATTATATATATTACCAAATTCCAAATTAACCTCACTGTCAATAAAATCAATAAAATTAGCAGTATCAAATATTTCTATCATTGTTATTTTAGAATTTAATTCTGTTGGTAATTCTATATATTTTCTATTTTTTATATTTTTAAAATCTTTGTCTTTAAAAAAATCTACATAAAAACTAATGTACCCTTTAACATTATTTAATTCTATATCTAATGATACCAAAATAGAATATCCTTTCCTTTCATTATGGGTGGCATTAATATATTTAATTTCCGATGTTAAAACCTTATATTTATTATTATTTATCTTTAACATTATTTATATGCTTAATCTTAAAGACTTGACAAGTCTTTTTTCCAAAATCGGTTTTGCAAATTGTTCTTCTAATGTTAAAACACTATTTTTATACCTACTATATGCTTTATCATAATTTCCTCGTTCAATTTGTTGAACACAATAATTGACTACGTGATCATAAATATAGTCATAAATAATACCAGATTGTTCTTCTTTATTGATTGTTTCAACAATTATTGGAGCAATTTCATAATAATGTTCTATATCTTCTTTGGAAACAAAGTTATCTCTAAACCATCTTAATAATGTTAATTCATAACAATTATCATTAAAATTTTCTTGAAAATATTTCATACAAGCTGAAGTTAAATAGCAACCACCAGATCCTGAACTAGTATCACTTTTATCTGGTCCGTGTGTTGTAGAGTCCCAAGTTTCTTTATCATAATTTACATTAACGTGTACCGCATCATGTGGCTTATCAACTTCATCTCCGTAAAAACTAACGTGATTGTTTCCTCTTTTATCAGTAGTTATTTTTATAGTAACTCCCTCGTCATTAACATAATTTCCATATTTATCTCTATCTGCCATTATTAACACCTCCCATTTTAATTTCTGACATTCTTAAAGAAATAATTGCATCTAACCACAACAAAGACCATTCTGCAAAATAAGATTTTAAAGATTTTGTTTCAGTATCTAGATCAATTAAATCAAACCTTATATTTTGTAGTTTTTCTTCATTTATAGATACTAAACTTTCTTTGTTCACATATGTTGATAAAATTGTATTAATTTCAGCCAAGACTTTTTCAAAATTTTCTTTTTGATCACTATATACATCTAGTTGAATTGAAGCCGTAACATAATATATTAAATTTTTAAAAGCATAATCAATATTTTCTCTTGTTGGGTTCCCTACATTAAAATTTTCGTCCATTAACAAATCTCCTTTCTTGTTTTATATTATAAACTTTTTTCTAAATAAATCAATATTTTACTATTTAAGCAAATTTTTTCTATTTAATTTTTTTACCTTTTCTGCCATATGGATTTCTTGCTGAAGTTCTATTTTCATATTTAAAAGTCACCTCTGGTACAATATCATATTTAAAACATATAGTAATATTTCTATCTTTATCTATAACTATTTTATCTACTAACGTATCAATTAATTCTTTTTTTGGTTTATTTAAATCTAATAGTTTTTTTATTTTTTTAGTATAATCGGGCAAAATATTTGCTTTATTTTTCATTTTATATTTTTTAATATTTTGATCTTCTATCTTTTCGTTAATTTGTTTTAATTTTTGTTCAAATTCGCTTGCTAATTCTTTATATGTATCTGCTGATATTACACCATCACACTTGTCATTGTATAAAGTTTTTAATCTACCTGTAATCTTTTCTTTTTCTATTTGAAATTCTTTAACTATTTTATCTATGTTAGTAGTTTCCTTGTGAATACTTTTTATTACTTCATCATTTAATTCTTTTATATTAAGTTCTTTTATTAATTTAGATATATACTTATTAATTTGTTTTAATACTTGCTTTTCTAAATAATTATATGGGTAAAAATGAGAATAGCACCTACCTCTTACTGGATCTCTAGAATATCTATTGCAATTAACAGACCAATAATCTTGTTTTTTACGATAAAGAACTGTAAGTCTATTTTTGCACTCTTTACAAAATAACTTACCTTCTAATAATCTTTTTTCTCTATTCGTTTTAACCTCATAATTTCTAGTATTTCTTTTTCTTAAAGTATTAACATACTCAAATGTATCTTTATCAACTAATGGTTCATGGGTGTTTTCTACTATAATCCATAGCTTTTCATCTAATGTTATCTTCTTTTTAGATTTATAACTGACTTTAGTTTGAGTGTGCTGTACTAAATCACCAGTATATACTCTATTTGTTAATATTTTTTTGACTGTAGAAATATTCCAATTATCTCTATCAATTAATCTTGATGAATAATTAGTCTTTTTATATCCACTAGGTGTAATTACATTTGCTTTATTTAGTCTATTTGCTATTTCAGTAGGTCCAATACCATCGGCCCTCCATTTAAATATCTTTTTTACTATTGGAGCAGTATCTGGATTTGGTATTAAATGTCCTTTATCTAATGGATCTCTCATATAACCAAAACATGGTAAACTTCCAACAAATTTTCCATTTTTTCTTTTTTCATTTAATACATTTCTAATTTTTATTGAATTTTGTTTACTATAATAATCATTACAAGCAATTATAAATGTTGATGAATCATTGCTAGCTTGATTTTTAAAACTATCATATGATTCTAATATAGATATAAATCTTATATTATTTTCTGGAAAAAATGTTTCGATATAATAACCAGTCATAACATGATCTCTACCTAATCTTGATAAATCTTTAACTATTACACAATTTATCTTTTTATTATTTATATCTTCTAGCATACTTTGAAATCCAGGTCTTTCAAAATCAGTTCCTGAATATCCATCATCAACATATTCTTTAACTAAATTAAAATTATTATTTTTAACATAACCTCTTAATAACTCTTTTTGATTAATTACACTTTCACTATCAGATTCATATTTTTTATCTTTATCTTCTTGGGATAGCCTTATATAGATTCCAACATTGAAATCGTTTGCCATTAAGTAAGTATTATACATTTATTCCTCCTTTTATCTTACTTAATTGGGTATTAAGACGTGTCCATGATAACATCAAGATTAAGAAAGTGCAAATCATTTTGTTTGCACTCCTTCTTCTTTTGATATTTCTTCGATTAAGTATTTTAAAATAAGATCTTTAAATGAAATGTTATTCAAATAGGCTCCCTTCATAATTAAACCACCTATTTAAATTTATGTTTTTATTTATTATTTTTGAATTTTTTTCATACATATATCTACTTCCTTTCTTTTCATATTAGTATTACTAATAATATTATTAGAATTATTTATTATATTTAATTTTCATATTATATTTATTATATTATTATTGAACTATATGTCCTTTGAATGTAAAAAAAACATCTAACCATTTAGAAAAAATTTTCTAGTAAGTCAGATGTAAACTTTTCTTTATTAATATAAATTTTTCTTTGAAATTTATGTTTATATTCCATAATAATGTAATTATTATCTGCTAATTCTTTTAATAGGCTTGATATTCTTCTTGGACCTACTCCAAGATAATTTCCTAAGTATTTATTATCAGCATAACAGTAACCTTCTTTATGAGATAAAAGCATAATTATTCCATATAAAAGTTTGTTACCAATACATATATTTCTATCTAAAATTATAAACCATGGTATTTTTACATATTTATCGTATTCCATTTATTACTCTCCCTTCATATTTGTCTTTAGTATTTCTAAGTAGCCTCTTTCTAATAATTCTGTCATCATTTTAGAAATAGATACTCTATAAAATTTAGACATTAATTTAATTCTATTAAATAAGTCTATTGGTAAATATAATTTAAAGATTCTCAAACTATTCCTCCTTCCTAAATAGGATGATTGTCCTATTATTTTTACTGTTTTTAATTAGAGCAGGATAAGAAGATAGCACCACAAACAAAAAAACTCCTTATAATATAAGGAATTGTTATGGTGCTATTCTTATTTCGTACTTACGAAATTCATCCTACTTTGTAGATCCATATAAAGGATGATTAATAAATATCTCCTTTATTTTTCTTAATTTTAATTCTTATTAGTTCATCCTATTATTATAAAAATATAAAAATTAATAGGATGATAGTACATAATGACCACCTCCTTAAAATGAAAAAAAGATGACCTAAGTCCTCTTTGCATAATTATTTCATTTTACTATATTTTACCACTTGACTTTTATAAGTCAATGAATATCCGATGCCTTTCGATGCCTTTCGATGCTTTTCAATGCTTTTTTGTGCCAATCAATATTATTCTATACAAACATACTTTGCATAAGTCCTTTTTTTAGTTCCTGTAGTTTGTATGTTTTTTTACTTCTAATTCAATTTTATTGTTGAACATCCTAAAAATATTAGAATACTTATTTTGCTTTTCTATAATTGGAAGCCTTATTTCTATTTCACATAAGTTAGAAAAATTCAAAGTATTTCTTACACTGAACTAGCACAACAATATGTAGCAGATAAAATTAATAGTAGTCAAGCCAGTTATGCTCATTATGAAAATGCTAGGAAGAAAAAAAAGGATAGAAAAACTGTAGATTTAATTCTACAACTTTTTTAATCTTGATTTTGATATTTTAATTCAGCTTGCTTAATAACTTTTTCTACAGCTGATTCTCTCTTAATTGGTGGATAATTATACTTAATTAATAATCTTCTAATATTAACTCTTATTCTAGCTCTTGCATCCTCTCTTTTAAATGCTTCTAAAGTTAAGTTTTCATTAATAATATCAACCAATTCCTTAGCAATTTGAACTAAAGTTTCATCTTCCATTAATGACTTGATTTCAGGATCAGAACCTAAAGCATCAAAAAATGCTTTTTCTTCTGGACTTAAATCATACTCATTTCCTTTATCTAGTTCATCTTGAATTTCATATTTTAATTTAATTAATTCTTCAATTACTTTTTCAATATCTGCTAAATCTGTTCTCTCATTATATGCATCAACTAATTTATTAAATTTAGTCGAAAATTTTTCTTGTAATGTTAAATTAATTTTACCAATATCACTTATAGTTGTTTTTATTGCTCTTGATAAAATTTCAGCAGCTATATTCTTATCCTTTAGACCTCTTAGTTTAGATAACATTGCATCACTTAATAATTCTAAACTATTACCTCTTGATAATTCACCTAAATTTATAAGTTCATCCTCTTTAATAGATTCCTCTAACATTTTTCCAACATTCTTATTTATTTCACTTACATCTAATTTATTTTCATTAGTTATTTTAGAAATAAATGAACGAACTGAAATAAAATATAATACTTTTTCTTTATATTCATTTCCTAATATGCCATTGCACAATGTATAAAGATTTTTAGCATCTAAACTATGCTTCATGAATCTCTTCTTTTTTTCTTCAGAGTATAAAACTGTATTTGCACCATCTTTTATTAAATTATATTTACCAGTATTATCTAAATTAGCAAAATTGGAGTAATCTAATCCATTCAATATTCCATCAAGAACTTCAATCTTATCTTTTAAAGCATTTACTAGTTCTTCGTTATCAACTACTTGTTTTTGATCTCTAGTTGTATATGTTTTTAATGCATCTAATAACCATGCCTTTAATCCAATATAATCAACTATCAATCCAGCAGGTTTAGTTTTATATACTCTATTTACTCTTGCTATAGCTTGCATCAAATTATGTGCTTTCATAGGCTTATCAATATACATAACACCTAATCTTGGAACATCAAATCCTGTTAACCACATATCCACAACAACAGCAATTTTGAATTTCTCATTTGGATCATCAGCTTCATTTTTGAATCTAATCTCCAAATCTTTTTTATCATTTTTTGTTCCTACTGCTTTTTGCATATCTTCAGGATCTTTATTACTTGGTGTAATTATCATATTTACTACATCTTTATAATCTGGTCTTAATTCAATAAATTTTTTATACATTGTATAAGCTGCTTTTCTTGAATATGCAACTACCATCGCATGATCAGCAACCATATCTTTTCTTTCTTCAAAGTGACTAATTATATCCTTAACAATTAATTCTAATCTATCAGGATCTTCTATAATTTGAGAAATTTTTGCCATCATTTGTTTTGACTTGTTAATTGCATATTCATCAGCACTTCCAGATTCCTCAATATAACTATAATAATTATCTATTTCATCTAATATTTTTTGATTCAATCCAACTCTAGCCATTCTTGATTCATACATAATAGGAACAGTAGAACCATCAAGAATTGCTTGTGTCATATCATAAGTATCAATAACTTCACCAAATATCGAAGAAGTAGATTTATCTTTAGTTTCAACTGGAGTTCCTGTAAATCCAATATAAATAGCATTTGGTAAAGCATTATGTAAGTATTTTGCTGTTCCAAATTTTTCCTTAGCTGTATTTGTTTCATAATCTATCTTCATGGATGCTTCTAATCCGTAATGACTTCTATGACATTCATCAACTAAAACCAAAATATCATTTCTATCAGTAAATAATCCTGTTTCTTCTTCAAATTTTTGTAATGTCGTAAAGAATATACCACCAGAGATTCTATCTTTTAACATTTCATCAAGTGATTGTCTTGATTCTGCTTTTTGTGGTTTTTGTTTTAAATAATAATCACACTTTACAAATGTTTCATATAATTGATTATCCAAATCATTTCTATCTGTTACTACAACTATTGTAGGATTATTTAATAGTTTTATCATATTTCCAGAATAAAATACCATACTAAATGATTTACCTGATCCTTGAGTATGCCATAAAATACCAGCTTTACCTGTTTTTGTCCCGTTTGTTACTGTTGATAAAATTGCTTTCTTAACTCCAAAGTATTGATGGTATTGAGCAAGTATCTTTTTATCATCACTAAATAATATAAAATTTTGAATTATATCTAATAATCTATCCTTTTTAAACATTCCATTAAATAATGTTTCATGTGTAGGCATATTCTCATAAACTTCATCATTAGCTTCAACTTTTTTCCAATCACTAAATCTTGAATACGGACTTGTAATAGTTCCAGCTTTAGCTGTTACACCATCACTAATAACTAAAAACTGATTATATTTAAATAATGATGGAATATAAACATTTCTATATCCTGTTAACTGTGTATAAGCATCTTCTAATTTAACATCTTCATTAGTAGCTGTTTTTAATTCAATCACTACTAAAGGAATACTATTTATAAATACAATTATATCTGGTCTTTTAGTATCAAATTCAATAATAGTATATTGATTAATTGCTTGGAAGTGATTAACATTAATATTATCAAAATCTATTAATTTAACATTCTTATATTGATATCCATTATTAGTTTTTACCTGAACAGGAACACCCTCTAAAAGATATCTAGTAAAGATTTTATTATCTTCAACTGGATTACCGTGCGACAATGTCTTTATAGTCTTTATGGCATCTTGAATTTGGGAATCATTAAAATCTTTATTAATTCTACATAAATCATCAAAAAGATTATTTTCCATAAAAACATTATGATAATCCCTATCAATATTATATCCATTCAACCTTTCATAACCCAATTCTTCAAATATATTTAATGTAGCATCTTCCAATTGTTCTTCATTAAACATCTTAATCACTTCCTCTATAATACAAATCACAATTTGTATGATTAAATTTCTATATTATCTAAATCTATTTCACCATTCATTAACTTTGGTAATAATGTATCTCTTAGTTCTGATAATTTTTTGTTTTCCTTTTGGTTTTCTCCTATCATTTTAAACAATGGTGTAACTAAATTATTATACTTATCAACTTCAGCAATATTTAATTCACCTATGCCCATTTCAGCAATATGTTGTGGGTAAATATGTGGTTGTGCTGATCCAGTTTGTGCATCAAATATTTCATTTTGCCTAGTTTTTAAAACTACATACCAAAAATAAACATTTTTAGTAATAGAATCATCAATATATGAGCAATCAGAAGCCCAAACAGGTATATTCCATAAATTAGTATATCCAGCATTAGCTCCAGATGCAGAGATAGTAATAACTGGTGATTTAGTATTGAATTGATTATGATAAGCTGATGGAGCAATTCCACCTGCAACTACTGGTGTATCACCATCAATAGCATCTCTAGTTAATAAATTTTTACCTCGTTTAGGAACTATGTAATCTCCAATTGTCTTTTTACCTTGACCAATTCCTTTAAATTTATCTTTGTATAAAGCCACCGCTTCTTCATACAAATTATTATTTTATTTATTAACTATGTTATATAACACAAATTATTATTTGTTTCATTATTCAACTGTATCTTTTGTGCAATTGAATCTAGTGTTTCAACAACTTTATCTTGATAGAATCTATCTGGAAGTTCTATAGGCATCTCAGATAATTGTTTTTCATTTATATTTGGTCTAGTGCTTCCAGTTAAAGAAGAAGAAATCCAATCTTTATATTTCTGTGATAAACAGTAATATTTAACAAACTTTGGATTTACTAATTCAGGATTTAATGAAAACTTTATAAGGAATCCAGCATAAACCATATTATTAATTTCTCCATCATAGAAATAGTTTCTTCCTGTGCTAGCACCTGTTCTAGCAAAAACAATATCATTTTTTTCTAATAAATATTGATCAGATTTTTCATCATCGACAGACATCAATCCATTTTTATTTAAAGAACCATCATCATTAATATCAGTTATTCTTAAATAAGTAAATTTATTTTCGTCATAATCAACTGCTGAAGCGCCAATACCATAATATCCACGATTGTTTATTGATATATCTTTTAACTTTACTGTTTTCATGTCTACTCCTTTCTTTTATCAAGCTATATATCTTCTATGTGATATTTTAACATTACTTTGATTAACTAAAGCATAGTTCATTGTAGTTTCTATTTTTACATGACCTAGCAACTTTTGAACTTGTTCGACTGGCATACCTTTATCTATTGCCATTGTTGCTAATGTTCTTCTAAATTTGTGTGGATGAACTTTGTTTATATTTGAATTTATTCCTAATGTTCTAATTATTAATTCAATACCAGAAATAGATAATCTCTGATGTGGTTCTCTCATTGATACAAATAAGGCATCATTTGAATCATTTCTTTTTGAAATATATTCTTTTAAATGCAATTTTGTTTTTGCATCAAAATATACTTCTCTTTCTTTATTACCTTTACCTAATACAATACAAGAACGATCTTCAAAATTAAGACTATTAATATTTAAATTAACAAGTTCTCCAACTCTCATTCCTGTTGAAATTAATAATTCTATTAGTGATAAATCTCTTATGTTTTCACATTCATCTCTTAACCTTTCTAAATTTTCATCAGTTAAAACTTCTTTCACAACCACTGCTGTTTTTATTTTATGTATTCTTCTAACTGGGCTCTTTATAATATAATCCTCATCTTCTAACCAAGAGAAAAATGATGATAATACTCTTCTTATATTATCTATAGTTGTAGATCCACAAGAACTATTATCTTTATAATTAGATAAATAATTTCTTATTTCATTTGTTGATATTTGTTTAATACTTTTATCAAAACTATTAACAAATTTTTCAATAATTTCTTTATAGTATTTAATTGTTCGTTCTGAACAACCTTCAACTTGTTTAGATGAAATAAATGAATCAATCATATTCTTATTTTCATCTAATTCTTCTTGGTGTTTTAATTCATCTGTTTTTATAATAAACTCTACTCCTTCAAAGTTTATTATTAAGCTCTCTTTAAGCTTATTCAGTTGATAATCAGTAAGACTATCTTCCATGTCTTTTGTAATATTAGATATTACTTCCGTTTTCATAATAATTTCCCCCTTTAAGACGGTAATTATTATACTACAAACGATTATTCTAACTCAAAATCAATGGCTTTCATGTTTTTTCTAATTTCTTCTTCTAATCTATGTGATTCTTCAAATTGCTTTGATAATTCTGAAGTTATATTCTTCATTTTCTCTTCAAACGGAATATCATCACTTTGATTTTCTTCAACTCCAACATATCTACCAGGTGTCAATACATTATCATTAGCACTTATTTCTTCTGTAGTTGCCGAATAACAGAATCCTTTAATATTTTCATAATTATCATCATTTTGATATCTATGATATGTATCTGCAATTTTCTTAATATCTGTTTCTGATAACTCTCTTAATCTTCTAGTTACCATTGAACCCAGATTATTTGCATTAATAAATAATGTTTTACCTTTTTGTTTCTTATTTCTATTAATTATCCATATAGAACATGGAACGGTAACTGTATAGAATAAGTTAGTAGGCATTGATAAGATACAATCTACTAAATCATTTTCAATTAGTTTTTTTCTTATTTCGCCCTCTTGACCACCTGCTGATAATGAACCATTTGCTAAAATACAAGCCATCTTACCATTCTGTGATAACTTAGATATCATGTGTTGTAACCAAGCAAAATTGGCATTGTTTTTAGGAGCTAAACCATATCTCCATCTTGGATCATTTTCGACTTTATCTCTATCCCATTCAAGATTAAATGGTGGATTGGCAAGTATAAAATCAGCTTTTAAATCTTTATGCAAATCTTCAGTAAAAGTATCAGCAGCATATTTTCCTAAATCACCATACATAGACCTTATAGCTAAATTCATTTTTGCAAGTCGCCATGTGGTAGGATTTTTCTCTTGTCCATAAATTCCAATATTATATATATTACCTTGATTTTCTTCTACAAACTTCATTGATTGAATAAACATTCCACCAGAACCACAAGCTGGATCATATACTTTACCTTTAAATGGTTCAATACATTCAACCATAGTTCTAACTAAGCAAGCTGGTGTATAAAATTCTCCACCTTTTTGTAATTCATTTTTGGCAAACTGACCTAAAAAATATTCATATATTCTTCCTAAAATATCTTTTTGAATTGCTTCTTTAGTTCCAACTTTAATATTGGTAAATAAATCTAGTAGTTCACCTAAATTGACATTTCTCATTGTTGGAGAGTTGTAATCTTTTGGTAAAACATTCTTCAATGATGTATTTTCTTTTTCTATTAATGTTAAAGCATCATCTATAATTTCGCCAATATTAGAATCCTTTGAATGTTCTACTAAATATTCCCATCTAGCATTTTTTGGAACATAAAATATATTTTCTGCTGTATAACAATCTCTTTCTTCTTCTAATCCAGCACCTTCATCTACAAGTTCATTATATTTTTCTTCAAAAGAATCAGAAATATATTTTAAGAATATTAACCCTAGTACTATAAATTTATAATCTGATACAGAAACAGCACCTCTCATTTTGTCAGCAGCTGACCACAATTTATCTTCCAATTTTTTTAAATCTTTTTCCTCCATCATTCACTACTCCTTTTAACCTTAAAAGATATAATCATTCTTTCAGATACA
This sequence comes from Sphaerochaetaceae bacterium, assembly GCA_963609095.1. Taxonomy (GTDB): domain Bacteria; phylum Bacillota_I; class Bacilli_A; order RF39; family UBA660; genus Coprosoma. The sequence goes on from CAVDHX010000047.1 coordinate 12,246, forward strand.
ATTATATCATGAATTTTGTCTTTTTTTGGTTTAATTCCAACAAAAAAAGAAGAAATTAATCTTCTAAAATGTACCCTATAAAGTGGACTCACAAAAAAAAGTGAGACCTACTTTATAGG
>CAVDHX010000048.1:0-8902 GCA_963609095.1 Sphaerochaetaceae bacterium
AATAAATTAAAGGAGGTAAATTATGAATAATAAAGGATTTACTGTTGTTGAATTAATAGCTTCATTTGCCTTAACAATGGTAATTGTTGTTTTCCTTTTTGAAGTTCTCATAGAAATCAAAGATGTTTTTATAGAAACTTCTTTAAAGACAGCATTACAAGAAAAAATGGGCATTATTTCAAAAAATATAAATGCATATTTTGATACAATCGGCTATGCTGTTAGTTGTAGTGATAATACTTGTACGCTTGGAGATAATATAAAAGTAATTGTTGTTGATAATAATAAGGTTACTGTAGGTAATCAAAAATTTAACTTACCAGATGGTGTCAGTATATCTAGCTATGAATTAAAAAACGAAGGTGAAGGAGGAGAACGTTGTTTTTTAAAAGTTAAGTTGAATTTAGAAAGTGATAATTTAAGCAAACAATATCAATATAATACAGTTTATTTTTATGATTGTCATTATAGTAGTATGCTGAATTAAAAAATACATATATCAAATAATAGAAACATTAATAATGAAGATATTAAGGAATGAAAGATTCTAGAACACAAAAATGGAAAATATTTTATATCTGTATCTGATAGAATACTCATGATTTGAATATGAACACTAAAACCTGAAAATGATAATATCATTACGGTTAATACTGCTTTAATTTTTAATGGTATTTGTTCAAGACTTATATATTTTAAACCTTGAGTCATTTCTATAAACCCATTTAAAGTGCTTTGGAATATACTATTTAAATTTAGGTTATTATCGATTATTGTGGTTAATACTAAACATATTGTAATAACACCTAATATTAAAAGTAATGTATTGATACTATTAATTAAAGAATTGGTAATGATAACACCTATATTTTCTTTATTACTAATTCTTTTTTGGTGCATTTCGTTTATGGCCTTGGTTAAACTAATCTTTTCATTTTCACGTTTACTAGGATGGTATTCTCTTAGGGCGAGTCCTATTATTATATTTCCTAGGTAATGACATATTAGGATAAGTAGGCCAACTTCTTTATTATTTAAAAATGTATATGATATTGTTCCTAGTATGAATAAGGGATTAGTAAAGCAGGTAAAACATAGTATTTTAGTTGCTTCATATTTATTAATTTTTCCTTCTAGATATAATTCTTTTGTATATTTTGCGTTTGAAGGATTTCCTGATAATATGCTCATAAAAAATATAAATGCAGTTATTCCTTTAATTTTAAATAGTTTATTCATTATGTTTTTAAATATGCATCCCATGAATTCTGGAAGACCACATTTAATTAATAAGTTAGATAAAACAAAAAATGGAAATAGGGAAGGAAAGATATTATTTTTAAAGATGTTTAAAGAAAAATTAACTGATTTTAAGATACTTTCTGATTCGGTTAATATTTCAAAACCAATAAAAATTAATATTATCATAATTATTATGCTTGTGATTTTTTTCATAATTTCACCTTTTAGTAAATAAATTTATTAAAGAAAGGAAGTAAATATGTTTAAAAAAATAAAAAATTTTATTCAAAATTATTATAAAGCTATTTTAGTTTATGTTTTAATTTTATGCTTTTTCCTAATTAATTTACCATATTATATATCCGCACCAGGTGGTCTTATAAATACCAAGGATAAAATAAATTCTACTTTTAGTATGAAGGGTAGTTTAAATATGGCGTATGTTTCTGAGATTCATGCAACTCCTGCATTACTTCTTTATTCTTTTATAAATGATAATTGGGATGTAGAAAAAGAGACTGATGTTAAGAGTGATAATGAAACTATTAAAGAAATGGAATACCGTAATAAGATGCTTTTAAAAGAGGCTAATGACACGGCTTTATTAGTTGCTTATAAGAATTCTAATATTGATTACAAAATTACAAATAATAAGGTATATATTACTTATATTGATGAAAAGGCTAATACAAACTTAAAAATAGGAGATCAAATTTTAAAGGTTGATGAAAAAAATATTGATAATAAAAATACTTTATTTGAATATATTGCATCTAAAAAAATAGGGGATAAAGTTACGATAAAAGTAAAAGATATAAATGGAAAAAATAAAGTTAGAAAAGCTACTTTAATTAATGTTAGTAATAGCCCTAAAGTTGGTGCTGTAATTACACAAACATTTGATATAAAATCTAATAAAAATATTAAGTTTAATTTTAAAAAATCTGAATCTGGTTCATCTGGTGGTTTAATGCTTACACTTACTATATATTCTAATTTAAATAAGATTGATTTAACTAATGGTAAAAAGGTTGTTGGAACTGGAACAATTGATGAGGATGGTAATGTTGGTGAGATAAGTGGGGTTAAGTATAAGTTAATAGGAGCTTATAAAAATAAGGCTGATATATTTTTAGTGCCTTTAGAAAATTATAAAGAAGCTAAAAAAATAAAAGAAAAATATAACTATGACATTGATATAGTTTGTGTTAAAACGTTTGAAGAAGCATTAAGTTATTTAAAAAATTTAAGCTAAGTGGTATAATACCATAAGGTGGTTTGATGGAAAGAAAAAGTGTAGATATAAACAAAGTAACGCCAATGATGAGACAATATTTAGAAATAAAAAATGAAAATGAGGATTTAATTATTTTCTTTAGATTAGGCGATTTTTATGAGATGTTTTTTGATGATGCAATTAAGGTAAGCCATGAGTTAGAACTTACTTTAACCGGTAAGTCTGCAGGGTTAGATGAACGTATTCCAATGTGTGGTATTCCTTATCATGCAGCTAGTGGATATATTGAAAAATTAATTAATAATGGTCATAAAATAGGTATAGTAGAACAATTAGAAGACCCTAAAGACACAAAGGGTATTGTAAAAAGGGGTGTTGTTCAAATTGTTAGTAGTGGTACTATTATGGAGACAGATAATATAAAGGCTAATGATTTTAATTATATTCTTTCTTTATGTGATTTTAAACATGGATATTCTATAAGTTATGCGGATGTTTCCACTGGTGAGATTTATACATTTTTACTACCTCATAACAGTTCTAATGTTATTTCAGAAATTATTAATTTAAATGCGAAAGAGGTTATTTTAGATAGTAAAGTTGATAAAAATATTTACTCTATTTTAAAAGAACAATTTCATTTAACTATAACCATTACTGATGAGGTTACTGATGAATATTCATATATTTATAAAGATATTATTGATCAAAGATATATTATTTCCATTAAACACTTACTTGCTTATATTATTCATAATCAAAAAAGAAGTTTAGATCATCTTCAAACGGTTCAAATAAAAGAATTTAAAGACCATTTAAAGATGGATGTTCATACTAAAAGAAATTTAGAATTAATAGAAACTTTAAGATTAAAACAGAGAAATTATTCTTTAATTTGGCTTTTAGATAAAACTAAAACAGCAATGGGTGCGAGAAGGTTAAAAAATTATGTTTTAAATCCTTTAATTGATAAAGATAAAATTGAAAAAAGATATGATATGGTTGACGTTTTATTAAAAGAGTTTATTTTAAAAAGTGATTTAGAAAAGTTACTAGATGAAGTTTATGATTTAGAAAGATTAAGTGGTAAGATTGCTTTTGGAAATGTTAATGGTAAGGATTTATTACAGTTAAAAGCTTCTTTAAAGGTATTTCCTTTAATTAATGATATATTAGAAAAATTAAATTATAATAAATTGGATGATTTTAATGATTTATATAATTTATTAGAAAAAAGTATTTATGAAAATCCTCCAGTTACGATAAAAGAGGGTTATTTAATTAAAGAAGGATATAATAGTCAGTTAGATGAACTTAAAGATTTAAGAAAAGGTGGTAAAGATTTTATTGCTAGATTTGAAAGGGAAGAAAGAGAAAAAACTGGCATTAAAAATTTAAAGGTTGCTTATAATAAAGTCTTTGGATATTATATTGAAATAAGTAAAGGAAATATTAATTTAGTTAAAGATGAGTGGGGTTATCAAAGAAAACAGACTTTAGCAAATTGTGAAAGATATATAAGTCCTATTTTAAAGGAAAAAGAAGCTTTAATATTGAATGCGGAAGAAAAGATAATTAATTTAGAATATGAGTTATTTATTAAAATTAAAGATGAGGTTAAAAAATATATTCCTAAATTACAAAATAGTGCGAAGATAATAAGTGAAATTGATGTTTTAACTTCTTTTGCGACAATATCAGAGATAAATAATTATGTAAGACCAGAAATTACTGAAAATGAACTTTACATTAAAGATGCGAGACATCCTGTAGTTGAAAAGGTAATTTCTAAAGAATTTGTTAGTAATGATATTATTATGGATAAAGATACAAATATATTATTAATAACAGGTCCTAATATGGCTGGTAAATCAACTTATATGAGACAAATGGCAATTATTGCTATAATGGCACAAATTGGATGTTTTGTTCCTGCAAGTATAGCTAAATTACCTATATTTGACGCAATTTATACAAGAATTGGTGCCTCTGATGATTTAGTAAGTGGTGAGTCTACATTTATGGTTGAGATGAAAGAAGCAGCCGATGCTATTTTAAGTGCAACTGATAGAAGTTTAATTTTATTCGATGAATTAGGCAGAGGTACTGCTACTTTCGATGGAATGGCTTTAGCCCAAGCAATATTAGAATATATTCATCAAAATATTAAAGGTAAAACTTTTTTTTCAACACATTATCATGAATTAACTGATTTAGATAAAACATTAAAACATTTAAGAAATATTCATGTAAGTGCATATGAAGAAGATGGTAAAATTACTTTTCTACACAAAATAAAAGAGGGTAGTGTTGATAAAAGTTATGGTATTCATGTTGCTAAATTAGCAAATCTTCCAACTTCAGTTATTGAAAGAGCTGATGACATATTAAAGGTTTATGAAAATAAAGAAAATAAACGTGATTTAAAAATACAACAGGCTTTACCACTAGATGATTTAATTCCTAAAAAATCTAAAATAGAAGAAGAATTAGATAAAATAGATCCTCTTTCTATAACACCGATAGAAGCATTAAATATATTATATAAACTAAAAAAAACTGATTAATTTTCAGTTTTTTCTATATATTTTTTAACCTCTTCACAATCATCTAAATGAATTTTATCATGTCCTATTATTTGATAGTCTTCATGACCTTTACCAAGTAATAACACTATATCATTTTTTTCAATCATATCTAAAGCTTTTATAATAGCTTGTCTTCTATCTAAACAAACTTCATAGTTTGTTTTTTTAACACCTTTTAAAATATCTTCCATAATTTTTTCAGGATTTTCGGTTCTTGGATTATCGTTTGTAAATATAACATAATCACTATAATTTGATGCAATTTCTCCCATTATTGGTCTTTTAATAGGATCTCTATCACCACCACAACCAACTAAAGTAATTACTTTACCTTTAGAAAGTTCTTTATATGCAGTAACAACTTTTAAAACAGCATCAGGTGTATGTGCATAATCAATAACCGCAAACCCATCTTTTACTTTATAAGTTTCACATCTTCCTTTTGGAGCTTTTAATAATTTAGTTTTTTCAATTATTTCATTTGGATTAAAACCTAATTCATAAACAATAGAAAACATTGTAAAATAATTATAAACATTAAATTTACTTGTTAGGTTTGTTGTTACTTTATAGTTTTCATTGTTTATTTTAAAATCTATATCAGTATGATCTGGGTAAATATCATCACTTAATATTTGAAAATCAGATTTATTATATCCATAAGTTTTTGTATTTTTAAATCTTTCAATAAATTTCTTACTAACTTCATCATCAATATTAACTGTTAAAACACCTTTAACATAATCAGTTAATTTTAATTTCGCATTCATATAATTTTCCATTGTTTTGTGATAATCAAGATGATCTTCAGTTAAATTTGTAAATGATGCGACATCAAATTTTAATCCTTCACATCTTTTAAGTTCTAAAGCAAAATTACTTACTTCCATAACAACATATTCACAATTTTTCTCTTTTGCTTCCATAAGTAGTTTATATATTGTTAAAATTTCTGGTGATGTATTTGGCAAATTTTTTACATTATTATCACATATAAAACCAATTGTACCAATGTAAGCAGCTTTTTTACCAAGTAAATTTAGCATTTGATAAGTTAAATAAGCACTTGTTGTTTTACCATTAGTACCAGTAATTCCGATTAATTTTAAATCTTTAAATTCATCTTTATATTCTTTAACCAATAAATTTTGATAATATTCAGCTGAATTTTTAACCACAGTAACCGGAACACCACAATCTACATTTTTCTCAGCAATTATTTCACTCGCACCATTTTCAACCGCATTTTTTATATAATCATGACCATCAACAGTGTAACCTTTGATTGCCACAAAAGTTTGACCTTTTTTTATCAATTTTGAATTTGTTTCATATTTAAACAATTTAATCAACTCCTAATTAATTTTATGTTATTTATAATTAAATAACTACAAAACATATTATCATTATAATTACTGTATAACAAGTATAAAGTATATTAGTTAATTTTATAATTTACTCAAAAAATCCACATTATTCATTGACAGTTGAACACTAATTCAACTATAATTTAATTGAATGGCAATTCAACTGTTACATATAATAATTATTAGGAGGTTATCAATGAATAATAAATTTTTTTGTGATTGTAATGTAATTCATCAAGATAAGGTGGATGATGTTTTGAAAAAAATGCCTAATGAAAACATAATGAATAAATTAGCCGAATTATTTAAATTAATAGGTGATACTACAAGGTGTAAAATTTTATTCGCATTAGATCAAGATGAAATGTGTGTATGTGATTTAGCTAACGTATTAAATATGACTAAATCAAGGGTTTCTCATCAATTAGCTGTTTTAAGAAAAAATGATATTGTTAAGTGTAGAAAAGATGGTAAAGAAGTTTACTATACTTTAGATGATGATCACATAGTTAAACTATTTGAAATAGGTTTAAAACATATTAATCATAAAGGAGTTGATTTAGATGAATGATTTAATTAAAATAATTATATCTTCTTTCTTAGTTTTATTTGCACATATATTTAAAATTGATTTTTTATATTTTATTGCTTATATTATTTCTGGATATGAAGTTATTTTTAAAGCATTTAGAAATATTTTAAAAGGTGAAGTCTTTGATGAAAATTTTTTAATGGTTATTGCTACCATTGGAGCTTTTTGTATAAAAGAATATCCCGAAGCTACATTTGTTATGCTTTTATATAAAATTGGTGAATTATTTGAAGATTATGCGACTGATAAATCTAGAAAAGCTATATCATCTGTTATGGATATAAGACCTGATTATGCGAATGTTTATAGGGATAATAAAGTTTTAAAAGTAGATCCTAATGAAGTTTTACTTAATGAGGTTATTGTTGTTAAACCAGGAGAAAAAATTCCTTTAGATGGCATAGTTTTAGAAGGAAGTTCTTATTTAAATACTTTAGCCCTAACAGGGGAGTCCGTTCCTAGAAAAGTAGAAAAAAACGATGAAGTTCTAAGTGGATGTATTAATAATAGTAGTGTTTTAAAAATTAAAGTGAGTAAGAAATTTTCTGAATCTACTGCCAGTAAAATTTTAGATTTAGTTGAAAATGCAAGTAATAGAAAATCTAAATCTGAAAATTTTATTAGTAAATTTTCTAAATATTACACGCCAATTGTTGTTTTTCTCGCACTATTACTTATACTAATACCAACATTAATATTTAATCAACCATTTAATGCATGGATATATAAAGCACTATCATTTTTAGTTGTTTCTTGCCCCTGTGCCTTAGTTATTTCCGTTCCTTTGTCATTCTTTGGTGGATTAGGAGCTGCATCAAAAATAGGCGTTTTAATCAAAGGCAGTAATTACCTAGAAACTTTATCTAAAGTAGATACCGTAGTTTGTGATAAAACAGGGACCCTTACTGAAGGAGTGTTTGAAGTTCAAGAAATTAATGATATATCATCAAATAATATCTTAAAATATGCCGCATATGCGGAATACTATTCTAATCATCCAATTTCTCTTTCATTAAAAAAAGCCTATAAAGAAAAAATAAATGAAAAATCAATTTTAAATTTTAAAGAAACATCTGGAAAAGGTGTTGAAGCAGTAATTGATGGTAAAAAAACACTAGTAGGTAATGAGAAATTTTTGAAAGAAAATAATATAGAATATAAACAAAACGAAAAAATAGGAACTAATTTATATATAGCCATAGATGGTAAATATGCTGGAAACATATTAATTTCAGATAAAATAAAAAAAGATTCATATAAAGCAGTAGAATCTTTGAAAGAAAATAATATTAAAATTGTTATGTTAACAGGAGATCATGAAAATATAAGCAAAGATGTAGCTTCTAAACTAAAATTAGATGAATATCATTCTAATCTTCTTCCAGCAGATAAAGTATCATATGCAGAAAAACTAATGAAATCTACAAATGGCAAAATATTATTTGTAGGTGATGGAATAAACGACGCCCCAGTATTAGCATTATCAGACATTGGCGTAGCCATGGGGGGCTTAGGAAGTGATGCCGCTGTAGAAGCTAGTGACATTGTAATTATGACAGATGAAATCTCTAAAATAGCATCATCAATTAAAATATCCAAAAAAACAATGCAAATTGTTAAAGAAAATATATTATTTGCAATAACTATTAAAATTTGTATTTTAATTTTATCAGCTTTAGGAATTGCCAGCATGTGGTCAGCTGTATTTGCTGATGTAGGTGTTACTATATTAGCTATTTTAAATGCCTTAAGAATATTGAAATATAAATTTGATTCATAAAAAATATAACTTTTTTGTAAATTTGTTGTAAAAAAATTCGTAGATTATCTTATTCTACGAATCCTTTTAATCTGCATCAATCGTAACAAATATAAG
>CAVDHX010000049.1:0-7929 GCA_963609095.1 Sphaerochaetaceae bacterium
AAGCGTTTTTTTCTATAGACATTGGTAAAAAAATATGGTATTATTTATTTGTTATTTGGTCTATTGGTCAAGTGGTTAAGACGCCACCCTCTCAAGGTGGAAGCATGAGTTCAATTCTCATATAGACTACCAATTTTGTTTTATAAGTCTTTGCGTAAGACTTTTTTTATACATAAATATTGATGAAGGGTAACATAAATAATATTAATTGTAAAAGACCATATTAAGGACCAAAGTCCAATGTTAGAGAGTGACAATATAAAAAGTAATGTTGTTCTTATTATTGTTCCTTGTAAGGTTCCATTCATGGCTTCTTTTGCTTTTCCCATTGCTTGTAAGCTTGCTGTTAATGGCGATTGAATATAATAAATAAGGCCTACTGGTGCTAAAACTTTTAAGTATTTAATACCTACAATATTGTTATATATCAATTTCATTGGAATGGTTGGAATAAATTCAAATATTAAGGTAAAAATTATTCCAATTGATAATGATAATGTGATGGCTAATTTTAATTTGCTTTTTATATATTTATAATTTTTTTTACTATGAGCTTTACTTATATTAGGTATTAGAGCTTGTGAAATTGCTAGTGTGAAAAATGATGGTAATAAAATTAATGGCATGATGTAACCATTTATAATTCCATATTCATTAATTATAAATTTACTTGAATAACCACATTTTAAAAGTCCATATGTTAAAATTATTGGTTCAAAGAAGAAACCAATTGATCCTATTATTCTACTCATAGTTGTTGGTATTCCTATGTTAAATACATCTTTTATGTTTTTTTTATTTATTTTTAAATCTTTTTTTGATATTTTAAAATTTTTAGGAATAAAGAAAAATAATATTAAAATTGAGGTGAGTTCACTTATTATATTTGTTAATACTATAAAAGCAACTGCATATTCAATTCCTAATTTCATAAAATATGGAATACCAATGATTAAACAGATTAGTCTAACTAAATCTTCTGTGATGTTTGAAATTACATGAGGTAACATTTTATTTTTACCAAAGAAATATCCTCTTAAGATGCTTGAAATACTGATAAATGGTAGTACAAATCCGATCGAAATAAGAGCCCAATAACATTCATCACATTTAAGTAAATTATGACTAATATAAAAAGATGTTAAAAATAGAAATATTATTATAAACACATTTATGATAAGTGATATGGGAATAATTGAAAAGACTAAATTTTTATTGTTTTTGTTATCTTCTGCTACTAGTTTACTAATGGCAACTGGAAATCCTAATTGGGCGATTGACATTAGTAATATAAAAGTAGGTGATATTAATGTGTATATTCCCATTCCGTTTGTTCCAATTAATCTAGCTAAAATAATTTTAATAAACATACTTATAATTTTAGTTATAAATCCCCCTATTAAAAGTAACATTACTGATTTAAAAAAAGAATTATTTTTCATACAAAATATTATGAAAATAATAAAAAAAAATTACATTTCATTGTAATTTAAATATCTAATTTTGTTAATATTTTTTCTTTAAAGTTTTAATATCATTAAATATTTTTTCTTTTCTTTGATAGTGTTCATCATTTTTATAATTTAATAGATATTCTTCATATAAAATATTGTATGTTGCTTCATCAATTTCTTCACCAAAAATGATAAAGTATTTACCAGTAATTTTATCATAATTGATGACATTATCTGATGGTAAAATAATTGGTTTATTATTTGTTATTTTTATATATCCATTTCCAGCGAGAGTTAAATCATAATAATTTGGTAAATTAATAACGTTATTATTTACTTTACCAATAAAATTATGTTCTTTTTCTTTATAAACAATATAGTCTGTTTCATTAATTGTAATATTAAACATATTTTCCTCCTTTAAGTGATTACAATAATACAATATTTATAATTAAATTTCAATATTAATATTTAAATTAATTTATTTTTATGTATATTTTTTAATTTATTTAAAAGGGAATTTTTATAATTAAATTTCAAAATGATTTTTTAGTTATGAATAGAAAATTTATTATTTTTGTTTAATTTTTATAGATTGATTTTTTTTATTAATTTATTGTATAATTGTTGTGGTGATAGCATGAAAAATAAGGGATTTACTTTATCAGAATTATTAGGTGTAATTGCATTATTAGGCATTATATCGTTAATAACAGTTCCAGCAATTGATAGATCGCTTAATAAAGGAAAAACAGAATTATATGAAACACAAATTGAGCAATTAAAAAAAGGTTTGAAAGATTATCTTGCAGAAAATATAAAAGAAATGCCACAAACTACTGGTGAAAAAACATGTAAAACAATTTCGGAGTTACAATCTGCGGGCTCTTTGCCTTTGAATATTAAAAATCCTCAAACAAATGAAGCTTTTTCGCAAACAACTAAAGTGTGTGTTGAAAAAGTTGGTGATAATGAATTTAATTACAAAGTTAATGTAGTAAAGTAATTATGCAAATGTGATAAAGAATCAAAAGATATTAGGTGGTTATATGTTTCAAAGATTAGAAATATTAATAGGTAATAAAATAGATTTATTAAATAAAAAAACTATATTATTAATAGGCTTAGGTGGTGTTGGTGGTAATGCTTTTTTATCACTAGTAAGAAGTGGAATAGGCAGAATAATAGTTATTGATAATGATACTTTTGATATTACGAATTTAAATAGACAAGCACTTTCATATAATCAAACATTAGGTAAAGATAAAGTTTTAATTGCTAAAAAATTCGCATATGAAATAAATCCAAATTGTGAAATAATTACAAAAAAAATATTTGTAGATAAAACAAATATAGAAGATATTTTAAATGAAAAAATTGATTTTGTAATAGATGCTATTGATACAGTAGAAACAAAGAAATTAATAATGAAAAATTGTTTAAACAAAAGTATTAAATTTATATCTGTAATGGGGACTGGAAATAAGATGCATCCTGAAATGCTTGAGATAACTGATATTAGAAAAACATCATATGATCCAATTGCTAAAATAATAAGAAAAATGGTTAAAGATGAAAAAATAAATAAAAAAATACCAGTTGTTTTTTCAAAAGAAAAACCATTAGTTAAAGGAAAAGTAGGATCAACTGCTTTTGTCCCACCGGTTGCGGGATTAATGGCTGTAAGTTATGTGGTACAAAAATTATTGGAGGAAGAAAATGAATGAAAAATTATTACAAATTGTAAAAGAAGCTAAGGGTTCATTTTTAAATATAGGTCTTACTGATGAACAATTATTAGAGGCTATTGAACAAAATGGTAATATTGATACCTGCTATCTTTTAAGTAATGTTAGTTTAACTGGTAAAAAATTTAATGCCATAGGATTTCACCGGAATAAAAAGATAAATATAAAAAAGATTAGAAAATATTTTAAAAAAAAATCATTAGATACGGTATTGTGCGATTATGAATTAATAAAACAATTTAGAAGAAGTTTTGTTTCCAATAGTGTTTATATAAATAAAGAAATGCTTTATTTATATGGAAATAAAGATGAGCTTGAAGAAGTATCGGATAAATACAAAAGATATACAAGTGATATTGAATTAATTAAGGCAAAAGATAAATATATCTTAAAGGTAAGTAATAAGAATACAAAAAATAATTTATTTAAAGATAACTTTTATAGAATAAAAGATTTTATATCTGATAGTTTGGATTTTATTACGGAACTTCTCGTTAATTAAGGGTTGACAATAAGCTAATTAATTAATATAATTTATTTGTATTTAAGAGTGAAGACGGGCTTGGAAACCTATCAGCTGTATATTTAAAGATGTTCTTCTAGAATAAGTAAGGTGGAACCGCGTTAAAAATGCCCTTATATTTACTAGAGGTTTTTTTATAAAGGAGGAAATATGGAAAAAGTTACAATGGATAAATTAGTTAGCTTAACTAAGCAATATGGCTTTATATTTCAAGGCAGTGAAATATATGGAGGTCTTGCTAATAGTTGGGATTATGGCCCAATAGGGGTTGAATTAAAAAACAACATAAAAAAAGCTTGGTGGCAAAAATTTGTAAAAGAAAGAATAAACATTTATGGTTTAGATAGTGCTATACTTATGAATCCTAATGTTTGGATTGCATCTGGTCATGTTTCATCATTCGCAGATCCATTAATTGATTGTAAGAAATGTAAATCAAGACATAGGGCTGATAAATTAATTGAGGAATTTACTAAAGGCGAAGAAACAGGCGATGGTTGGGATAATGAAAAATTAGAAAATTTTATTAAAGAAAATCACATTGCTTGTCCAAAATGTGGCAATCATGACTTTACAAAAATTAGAAAATTTAATTTACTTTTTGAAACTAGTATGGGTGTTACAGAAGATACTAAAAACAAAATTTACCTAAGAGGGGAAACTGCTCAAGGAATATTTGTTAACTATAGTAATGTTCAAAGAAGTATGAGGGCAAAATTACCATTTGGTATTGGACAAATAGGTAAAGCATTTAGAAATGAAATAACACCGGGTAACTTTATATTTAGACAAAGAGAATTTGAACAAATGGAACTTGAATTTTTTATAAAACCGGAAGAAGAAAACAAATGGTTTGATTATTGGCGAAATTATTGCATGGATTTTCTTAAAAATATTGGTTTAAAAGAAGAAAATTTGAGATTTAAAGACCATAGCAAAGAACAATTAGTTTTTTATAGTAATGCAACTACTGATATAGAATATAACTACCCACATGGATTTGGTGAACTTTGGGGAATAGCGGATAGAACAGATTATGATTTAAAAACTCATATCGAACATTCAAAGGCTGATTTAACTTATTTAGATCCTAATACAAACCAAAAATATGTTCCATATGTTATTGAACCATCAGTTGGTGTTGATAGATTGTTTTTAGCTGTTATTACTGATGCATATAGATGTGAAAATTTAGAAAATGGTACAAGAGAAGTAATGGGTTTTCATCCTGCTTTAGCACCTTATAAAGTAGCTATTTTACCTTTAGTTAAAAAAAATCATCATGATAAGGCAATGGAGATATATAATGAACTTTCTAAAGAATTTATGATAGCATATGATGAATCAGGAAATATTGGTAAAAGATATAGAAGACAAGATATTATTGGTACCCCATATTCAATAACAGTAGATGATGAAACGGTAAATAATAATACTGTAACCGTAAGAGACAGGGATACAATGAAACAAATAACATTAAAAGTAGAAGAATTAAAAGAATATATTAATAATAAAATAAAATTATAAAACATAAAATATTAAGAGGTGGAAAATGAAATACTATGATGAAAAACATGTTTTAATACCAAAAGGTGATCACATTATCTTTTTACCAGAAGGTATTAAAATCATTGGATATGAACAAACAAACATTGATAGTAGAAGAATAAAAATGGCACAAAACAAATTAGATGATCAGATTGATAAAACTGCGAAGGTATATGTAAATACTGTTTCAGTAATAGTTAGACTTGAAGATATAGTTAAAAATATACCAGGTATTACATATGATCAATATCAAAAACTACAAGAAGAATATGTTTTTATTGAACCGTTAAAACATGAAATATGTTTGCCATCGGCAGTAATTATATCTCCTGATAATGTTAAAACGTTTAAATATAATTGTTATGAACCTATTTCATTTGAATTTGAAAGAGAAAATAATAAATTATGGGATAATGGTTATGATGATAAAATAATCAAATACAAGTTGTATGCTAATACTGAAATGATTGCAATAAAAAGAAAAAATATGTTTTTAAATAAACCAGGGATTAGTATGGAAGAATACGAAATGAAAAATAAATCAAAAGTATATGTAAAAAAAATGATGTAGCTTAATTGTTATATCATTTTATTTGACTAGGGAGGGATAAAATGTTATATAGTGATTTTTGTTTGAGAATTGGTTTTGCTTTATTTTCAAGTTTTTTAATAGGCTTAGAAAGGCAGTGGCGTAGAAGGGCAATTGGTCTTAGAACAAATGTCCTTGTTTGTATTGGCTCTTTTTTCTTTGCGTCACTAGATGTTATAAAGGGCAGTGGTGATTTAAGAATAGCTGCACAAGTTGTTAGTGGTATTGGTTTCTTAGGTGCTGGAGTTATTCTTAAAGATGGAACTAATATTAAAGGATTAAATACAGCCGCAACCTTATGGTGTAATGCAGCAATTGGAGTTCTTTGTGCATATGGATTATTGTTAGAAGCTGGTAGTGGAACAATATTAATTTTAATGTCTAATATTGTTTTAAGATTTATTTCTAGAAAATTAATGGCAATGAATACAAGCAATCAAAATGAAAAATATATAATTAAAATAATAGCAGATTATGAAAAAGAATTAGTTATAAGAACTATGCTTACACAAAATATAAATGATGGTGAGATGACCTTAAATAGTTTGGACACAAGAAAAAAAGGTGATAAAATTGAAATTACCGCCAGCGTTAATTTAACTCAAACAACTCATTCTATTGATCATTTAATTACAAGATTTACGATGGAACCTGATGTTTATTATGTTAATTATACTAAATACAGTAATCTGTTAGATGACGATGAAAGTTAAAAATAAATATAAAATATTTAAATACCTACACAGAAATTGTGTGGCTTTTTTGTAAATGGTAAAATTAAATGTAAAAAAATGTATAAAAGATTCGTAGAATATCTTAATCTACGAATCTTTTAATCTGCTTTAAGCATAACAAATATAAGGGAAAAAAGCGAATACTGAATGTCCAAAAAATGAATAAAAGATTGAAATTTTAATTTTAGGATTTCTTTGTAAAATAAGGGTAAGCTCTCAATTAAGAGTATCAAAGAATAAGATAATCTTTGATACAGGGAGTTGAACTAAAATGAGAAGAAAAATACGAAGAAAAGAGAAGAAACAAAAGAAAACTATTATTGTTTTAATTGTTTTTTTAGTATTATTTTTATCTGTTGGGTATGCAGCCTTTCAAACAAATGTTTCTTTAAAAGCTAAAGGTAATGTTTATAATAAAGGTGATCTTTGCTATACGACATCTGATAATGGTGACGGTACGGTAACTATTATAGATTATGATGAAACGTGTGGTACAGAAGTTAATATTCCATCCAAAATAAAAGGAAAAACTGTCACAAAAATTGGAAGGGTAAAAGACTTAAATGTTTCTACCGTATTTAGTGGCAAAAATTTAACTAAAGTTGTTATACCTGATACTGTAACAACTATTGGGTATTATGCTTTTTGGAAAAATAATATTTCATCACTTGATTTAGGAAATGGTGTTCAAAAAATAGAAGATGAAGCTTTTTCTGGTAGTAAAATTTCAAGTATTATTTTTCCAAAATCATTGAAAATAATTGGAGCTGGTGCCTTTATGGGCAATTATTTAACTTCAGTTCCATCTTTAGATAATATTGAATATGGAGGTGGGGCATTTTCAAATAATAATTTAGAACCAGAAGATGCATTTATATATGCTAAAAACAGTGATGGTAGTATAGATTATACAACTTTAAATTCTTATGCTTCTAAAACTTATGTTAAAGAGATAAATATACCTTCAAATGTTAAAAGATTATTATATTATTCAATGCGATTTGCAAATACTTCTATTATTAATTTGCCTGATGGAATAGAAAAGATTGATCCTGGTGCATTTATGCAAACAAGTTCAATAATCTATAATATTCCAAACTCGATAACAACTATTGATGCAACAGCTTTTAGCCAAAGCAGTAATATAACGTTAAACATAGCTAGAAAGGAAAATGCTATTGAAGGCTCACCTTGGGGGGCATACAGTGCAACAGTAAATTGGACAGGGACTAATTAAAAGAATAAAACTTTTAATTTTTTTGATATAAAAAAAGGAATTTAATAATTTATGTCGTATGTTATATATGAGGAGATGATTCCTCTAGAAAGGTTT